>DAOWNP010000123.1 GCA_030642545.1 Desulfobacteraceae bacterium
AATTTTACCATCCAGATTTAAAAATTCATGAAATTCGCTGTAATATACTGCCCTGAGACCTGAAGAAAAAGTTATTCCGGTATTTAAAAGAGTGTATGAACCATTTCCATAAATCCAATAAAATCATTGATTTGCTTAGAGGTAATGATAATAACACCGCCACTGGCATTATCCCCATGCACTATACTGCTGCCGCCTTTAATAACTTCAATTTTTGATATCCGTTTTAAAGGTACAGCTTCCCATTTTACACCTCCAAAGCTGGATGTAGGATCATTAATTGTTCTACCATCTAAAATCACTTTTACTTTGTATGAGCCTCTGATAGATACAGAAGACTCTCCTGCACGAACTCCTGGAATTTGATTTAATATATCCTGTATAGTTCCTGCATTATAAGAGTCGATTTTTTTTTTTCAGTTAAAACAGTATACCCTTTCTTTTCATTTGCAGATACCCATGATGCAGGTATAAAAATAATTATAAACAGATAAACCAGTATGGGATATGTTTCCCGAGTACTACTTAAATGCATAGTTCCTTTCTAATATCAACCTGTCGACAGATAAATCTTTTCTATACCACAAATATAAAATTAACACTTGTATTATTTAACTTTTCAGACCTGATTATAACATCGGCTATCAGATAACATACGCGTAAGCTATGGTGAAATTTGAAAAGCTCTGGTTGTTTGAGTGAAACGAGTTTCAGAGTTTTCAAATTTTATTATAGCTTATGCGCATGAGCTATAATAAACTAATCCCAATTTTTTATTCTGTCAGTTCTTCAATCTCTCCTTCTATTTCCAGATACTCTTCTTTAAGCCTGTTTCCCATTGATAAATCTGCCTGCCACATACCACGGCTGATAGCTTCCAGCAGCTCATCCACGATATTTTGGCGGGCATGTGGATTGACTTCTTTCATCCATTCGGAAATTTTTGGTTATGCTGCACTAAGTAAATTCTACGAGATTTATTCAATACGCTACAAAAACAAATAAACTTCCCTCATGCAAAATTCTAACCGGATACTACTGAATGATAATAAAGAGTTTTAAGTAAAGTAAAATTTTATTATTTGACTTTATTATTTTATTTAATTATAAAGTCAAATAATAAAATTTTATCCAGGTGCTTTTAAATTTGAGCATAATAGGGAATCCGGTTTAAGTCCGGAACGGGCCCGCCTCTGTAATTGGGGACGAAAGTCTATTATTTTACCACTGCCGGTGTATATGCCTGTGGGAAGGTGTAGATGATTAGAATGATCCAAAAGTCAGAAGATCTGCCTGGGAAACAGTATTTTTTCTACGGTAAAGAAGAATACTAAAAAGATCTTGAGTAAAAAAGGGATAACCCCGGATCAGTTTGTTGATTCGGGGTTTTTTTTGTTTGCTTTGTACGGGTTGAAAAAAAAATAAATTATGCTCTATAAATAGTTTTAAGGGGGAGTATATATGAAAAGATTATGTGTGATTCTTTTTATGGTTTCTGTTTTTATCCAGCCTGTATTGAGTTTTGCAGAAAATGAGGGAAAAAAGCAAGTGGTTGTTACAGCAATGGATCAGATAGTCGTTACTGCAAGCAGGGTACAAGAGAAGAGAAAGGAGATTACTACAAATATAACAGTTGTCTCTGAAGAGGAGATTAAAATGTCTTCAGCAAGAGATATAGGTGATCTTCTTGCTGAAAAGGGAATAGGGTTTGTAAAGAAATATCCTGGTAACTTGACCACAATAGGAATCAGGGGCTTTAAAGCAGAAACTCACGGAATAGATCTTGCCGGTTATATTATCGTTTTATTGGATGGTCACAGAATTGCCACATCAAATATTTCCAAAGTTATGACAAAAAATGTGGAAAGGGTTGAGATAATAAGAGGACCTGCATCTGTTCAGTATGGTTCTACTGCCATGGGTGGAGTGATAAATATAATAACCAAAAGAGGAAAGGATAAACCATCAGTTTTTGCTGAAGGAGTTTTGGGAAGTTATAATTATCAGGAGTGGAGTGTTGGA
The DNA here is from genome assembly GCA_030642545.1 of Desulfobacteraceae bacterium. Taxonomy (GTDB): domain Bacteria; phylum Desulfobacterota; class Desulfobacteria; order Desulfobacterales; family DAOWNP01; genus DAOWNP01. Next base: position 2,023 of record DAOWNP010000123.1, read on the forward strand.
GCATCAGGGAAAGTTAATGGCTTTGATTTTTCAGGCAGTTTTTTAACATCGTCTATGGATGACTATGAAACAGGGAGTGGAGAAAAGTATTATAATTCCGGTTATGGTGACAAAGAAGCCTGTAGCTTAAATATAGGATATGAATTTTTACCAGGTAACCGTATCTCTTTTATATATACAAATTATGACGCAGAAAACATTGGAAATCCTTATTATATAACCGCAAATGACCTTGATGATTATAAGAATACATCTAACAGGTCTCTTGATTTTATATATGATGGGAAAACTGAAAACAGAGATTTTACATGGCAGATTAGATATTATGATGGAAAAGATGAAACTGAAAATTTTGATCCTGTAGAGAGTAACCCCGGCACAGGTGGCTGGCCAGGTTGGGATGATGGTTTTTCCCGTCAAAAAGTTATAGACCATGAAGGTGCTCAGGCTCAGATAACTTATATTCATGAAGATATTGTTGTTACAGCCGGTATTGACTGGATGAATTATGAGACAAAAGATGATACATGGAGTCCTAAAAATACAGAATATGATAATCCTGCCGGATATATTCTTGCTAAAACATTTTTTCTTGATCAAAGGCTTATAATAACAGGTGGCTTGAGATATGATGATTATGAAGTAGATATGAAAGAAGAGGGTACAATAGAGAGCGATGATAATATTTGTCCCCGCATAGGTGCTGCATATCTTTTAACAGATTATCTTAAAATCAGAGCAAACTATGGAGAAGCATTTAGAATGCCTACAGCAGATCAGTTTGCTGCTGATTATATATCAGGGGAAACACATTATCTTGGTAATCCTGATCTTGATCCTGAGACAAGCAGGACATATGAAGGAGGCATAGATTTTTTTTATGACTTTTTTAACTCTTCTTTAACATATTTTTATACAGATTTTGACGACAAAATTGAGAAATATGAACCAGAATTAGGTGTCAAATCTTTTAAAAATATTGGAGAAGCTTCCATATCAGGTATTGAAGGTGAAATTTCTTTTGATATGGGTACGTTTTTTGATTTGGATTATAGTATAAAACCTTATACTAATTTTGTTTATCTTACAAAATATGAAGATGAAGAAACAGGTGAAGATCTTATGTATACACCTGAATTTCATCTAACCTATGGAATTAGCATTTCAGATTTAACAGGCTTTTCTGCTAATTTAAATATTACCCATACAAGTGAACAGGATATTACAGATTATCAATATGGAACATATTCAAAAATAGAAAAAGATGAATTTACTATAGCAAATTTAACCATAAGTAAAAAAATAGTTGATATTAATGATTATGGAAGTATGACTTTAAAAGGAGAGATCCAAAACCTTTTTAATCGTGATTATGAGTATGTACAGGGTTATCCCATGCCTGGAAGAACCTTTTTTATGAGTTTGATGTATGAATTTTAGGAACGTGGATGAAATTAAGCTGACCTTTTTTTTATTAAAACAGGTCAGCTTAATTTTTATTATAAAATAATGAGATATATATGAAATACAGAAAAATAAAAAACTACATAGTAATATTCTTTTGCTTTTTCCTGCTTGATCCTGGATTACTGTTTTCTTACCCGCTGACAATAAAAGATGTATACAATAATAGTGTTTCTATAAAAAAAACACCTAAACGTGTCGTATCGCTAATTCCATCAATTACTGAGATGATCTTCAGGCTTGGTGCAGGAGATGCTGTATGCGGTATTACATACCATAGTACATATCCGCCTGAAACAGCACATAAAAAAATTATTGGCGGTTATTTTGAACCATCTTTAAAAGAGATTAAAAAGCTTAATCCTGATATGATTTTTGTTTCTGATATTCATAAAGAGGTGAAAGATTTTTTTTCAAAAGAAAAATGTCTGATAATTAAAATAGATACAAAATCAATAGCTGACAGCTTTAGCAATATAAAGCTAATCGGAGAAATATTTGACAAAAAAAAGCAGGCTGAAAAATATATTTCAGATATTAAAAAAAATCTTGATGTTATATCTGAAAAAATTTCAAAAATACCTGATGATAAAAGAAAAAGAGTTATCAGGCTTATGGGAAGAAAAATGGTTATGACTCCTGGTAAAGACTCTTTTCAAAATGAAATGATCAGAGCAGCAGGTGGAATAACACATGATTTTAATAAAAACGGGAATATAATTGAAGTTTCAAAAGAGCAGTGGATTAAATTTAATCCCCAGATAATATATGGATGTGGAAATGATAGAAAAACAGCAAAGCTTTTTTTCAATAAAGCTGGCTGGAGTGATGTGGATGCTGTAAAAAATGGTAAAATCTATTACTATCCGTGTGATCTGACATGCAGAGCTTCAACAAACACAGGTTATTTTGTGGGCTGGCTGGCATCAAATATTTATGGGAAAGAATTTTTTGAAAAGAAAGCACAGGTTTTTAAAGATAGTGTTATAAAAAACAATCCTTTTAAAATAGACCTTGAATATATAGAAAACGCCGGTATATCTGAAAGCATGATATGTGATTTTAAAAACAGAACACTTTTGATAAATTTTAAAAATCCTTTATCTGTTGTTTCAACATTAGCTGGTCATAAAACAGGTATAAAAACCATAGGCAATCACTATACTCCGCCGCAAAACTGGGGAATAGGTCATGTGCTTGGGTTGAAAGGGCTTAAAAAACAGGTTTTTAATGCTATTAAAGTAAAAAAAGAGACAGCTTGTTTTCTTTTTACAGGTGCAGATCTGAATAATCTTGCCATAAAAAAAGAGAAATTTAAAGATCTTGAAGTTCATGCATTGGTTACAGCAGGAGTCAGGTCAAATGCTATGAGAATGTCAAAAGATACAGGCGGATATTATGAGCCAGGTACAATCAATATTATAATAATGACAAATATGAAGTTGAGTTCCCGTGCTATGACGAGAGCTATAATTTCTGCTACAGAAGGTAAAACAGCAGCACTTCTTGATATGGATATAAGAAGCAGCTACAATAAAAAAGAGTACAGGGCAACAGGTACAGGCACAGATAATATTATAGTTGTTGAAGGGGTTGGAACTGTTTTAGATAATGCAGGAGGACACACAAAGCTTGGTGAGCTTATAGCCACAGCTGTGTCAAAAGGAGTAAAAGATGCTGTATACAAACAAAACAGTATTATTACGAGAAGGAATATTTTCCAGAGGTTAAAAGAGAGAGGTATTAATATTTACAGTCTTTTTGCAGAAGAAAAATGTGATTGCGGTCGTGATAAAAGTGAATTTGCAGGAGTAGTTGAAGAGATACTTATAGATCCTGTTTATGCTGGGTTTATTGAAATTGCTATGGGTATAAGTGATGATTATGAAAAAGGGCTGATAAAAGATCTTTCACTGTTTAATCAATGGTCAAAAAATATTGCTGAAAATATTGCCGGAAAAGAGATCAAAGAGATGAAAACTATAGCTCATGGAGATAATCTGACTATAGTTATGTCAACAGCACTTAATGCAATTTTAAACGGAGTATACAACAGAACTGAATAATGGCTGAAAAAAAAGGATACAGATACATTTTAAAAAAAACATTGTATTTATTTGCTGCATGTACCATGGGTTTTTGTTTTTTGATAAATTTATCCAATGGTATGGCCGGTAAAACCCATAAAAGAGTTATTTCTCTTGGACCTATTATAACAGAGATGATTTATATGCTTGGTGCTGAAAATCAGCTTGTTGGAAATACAATTTATTGTACTGTTCCAGCAGATGCAAAGTCTATAGAGAAAATTGGTACTGTTATTCAGATGAATATTGAAAAAATCATCAGCCTTAAACCGGATATTGTAATAGCAAGTACTCTTTCGAGAAAAAAACAGATAGAAATATTAAAAATACAGGGTATGAATGTAGTTAAATTTGAAAACCCAAAAACATTTCCTGAAATGTGTCAGATGACCATAGATTTAGGCAGTATTCTTGGTAAAAAAGAGAAAGCTTGTAAAATAGTTAAAACAGCACAAAAAGAAGTAGACTGTATAAAGAAAAAAACAGAAAAACTTATCCCAAAAAAAGTTTTTATTCAGCTTGGTTTAAAGCCGCTTCATACAGTAACAAAAGATATATTTGTCAATGAGTATATCAAATATGGAGGAGGGGTTAATATTGCTGAAAATGAAAATACTGGGATATACAGCAGGGAAAAAGTATTAACAGCAAATCCCGATGTAATATTTATTGCAACCATGGGTTCTTCAAAAAAAGCCGGAGAAGTTGAAAAAAGGAGATGGATGAAATTTAGATCAATAAATGCATCAGCAAATGGGGAAATCTATGTACTTGATCCAGATATTGTATGCAGTCCTACTCTGATTACCTTTGTTAAAGGTTTAAAAGAAATTTCATCATTAATTCATCCGGAAACAGTTGGCAGGTAAGGAGAAAGTCAAAAACAGGCCAAAATGTAAATTGGCCTGATGTAAATTGGTGAAAGTATTGATTTAAATATCTCTTCTTGTATAATAAAAAAATCAAATATAAAAGTTAAAACTTTATTCGGCAGGCTGTTACAGAATGAAAATTCCTTGAAGTTTAAGGCAGGAAATTGGATAAATTAGTGTTTTGTAACAACCTGTCGGAGTTGGTAATAATATCGGCTATCAAATGTTAAATCGTAAGTGTATGGTTGAAATTCAACACTATGTCTTTTTAAAAAATAATCCGTAATGTGTTACTATTTTTCAGTGGTGTCTCGTTAGGAAATTGCGAGAGATAAAATAGACAAAATAGACAAAATAGACAAAATAGACAAAAGACGGAAAGTTTAATTGTTTTTTCCGCTATTTTATTCCATACGCTACAAAAACAAGTAAACTTCCTTCTCGCAAGATTCTAACCGGACACTACTGACTATTTTTTTATCTTCAAATCAGGAGTTTCTCTTGAATACTCAAATAGTTATATCAGATATTAAAACAGTTGTTTTAAATTTGAATTATAAAAATAAAAATTCGCCAAAATCGAAATTTATCCATACGTTAAGTGAATTTTTTATAAATGATAGTGATATCTCTACGATTAATACCATAGATTCTTCAGTATTAATTAAAAAAATCTGGGAT
>DAOWNP010000065.1 GCA_030642545.1 Desulfobacteraceae bacterium
GATGATGGTGTTGTTGAACCAGATGATGATAAAGATATTGATTAGAAACACACAGGTCTTGTGTAAAATAAAATACAATTTTATTTTTTAAAATATAGACCAAAATAATGTAAACAGACCTGCAATAATAAAATGAGATTCAATAATAAATTCCAGTTTCCAGTCTAAAAAAATTAATCTCTTTTTATAGATCGTAACAATGATAAAAAGAGACACTGGAAAAAGTAAAATCAGATATCCAAGGGAGGAAAAAATATTATTAACAGTTACAAAAAATATAAATATAAAAAGAAATATAAGTATAGATTTTAAGAGACTAATAGTCTTTTTTTCACCTAACAGCAGGGGGATTGTTTCTTTACCTGCGATTCTATCTCCCTGAATATCTAAAAGTGCAAAAAAAGCGGTTCTCACAAAAACAATACCACAGGATAGTATAAAGACTAATATTGAACAGAAAAACATTTTTTTTTGTATAAATATTTCTGTATCAAATGTCGTTAAAATTCCCCATGCAATGGAAATAAGAAATGTTTTGGATCCTGGTATATCTTTTATTCTTTTTATTTTTCCCTTGCTTATAAAATTAGGTAAAATTGGAATATTGTACAAAACACCTAAAACAACCATAAAAAATACAATAATAAAAGATAGTATCCCCAATAAATATGAAAAAAAAAGGCTTGCTCCTGTTGCTATTGCAGCTGTAATATATAAGATAAATTTATTTTTTTTATAAAAGTAAGCTTTATTTGGATCATTATACTGGTTTGACTCCATTCCTGTAAGATTGTTTAAAATATGCATGGACATTACATAAAAAGCTGTAATAAGGCTTTCTAAAAAACAGGAATTACTTCCTTTGAGTTGAGCACATGCATATGTAAAAAGACCTGCACCCACTGCAAGATAGGTATTTGTTAAAAGAGTAAAGCGTAAAAAAGAATAAAAATTTTTTTTCCAGTTATGGGTTTTATTATAATGCAGCATTTCAAGTTTACCACAAACTTTATTTATAACCCAGTTTGGTGTTGATGCACCAGCTGATATACCAAAAGTACCTGTTGTATTGATTGAGTTGTTATCTAACTCAGAAGCATCTTCTATAACATAGGTAGGCTTACCAGACATTTGTGCAATTTTTGCAAGTCTTTGTGTATTTCCACTATTTTTCCCTCCTACTATGACAAGTGAGTCTGATATTTCTGCTATTCTCTGAACTTCATTTTGCCTTTTTTCAGTGGAATAGCATATAGTATTGAAAATTTTGTAATGAGGATGGTTTTTTTCTATCCATGATTTTACTTCTTCAAAAAAAAGAGTGCTTTGTGTAGTTTGGGCAACAATTATAGCAGAATCAAATTTTTCCAGTTTTTTTAATTTATCAATAGAATTTACAACCACTCCTTTTTTTTTTGCATAACCAAAAAGCCCGATAACTTCAGGGTGACTATCATCACCTATAATAATTATTGTTTTTCCCTGTCTTGCATTTTTTTCTATTATTTTCTGAACTTTTATTACTCGTGGGCAAGTAGCATCTATAATATGTAAACCTGATTTTTTTAAAGCTTCTATATTATCAGGTGGGACACCATGTGCACGTATTAAAACTGTTCCTTTGGCTTTTTCAGGGATTTGATTTAGTATTGTAACCCCCTTTTTTTTAAGAATGTCCAAAACCTGAGGATTATGTATAAGAGGACCAAATGTATATATAGGATATGAAGATTTGTTTGAAGCTAAAAAAGCCATTTCAATAGCTCTTCTTACTCCCATACAAAAACCTGCTGTCTTTGCAATAATTATTTTCATAAAACAAATAAAATAATAGAATTTTAGGAGGTTAGGAACGTGGATGAAATAACTTCCACAAATAGGCACATAGATTGGGGTTAGATTTGTTCGATCTAAAAACTCAAAAACAGATGGAATAGCTGGCTCTTTTGATATTTTTGTGATTTTAGATCGGGCAAAGATGACCTGAATCTATTATGTATAATTGCGGAAGAAAGTTTTGTCCGCGTTCCTTAGTAACAATATCAGTTAGATTACAATCATATAGCAAACCTTGAAAATAGAAAAAAAAGCCATCGGTTTTCTTTGTTATTTTGTTCCCACTCATCGTACATTCCGCACATAAAACGTAACATGTTGATTTTATACAAAAAGATGCTTTATAGCAAGAACGAAAAATTCCTGTCAAATCAAATAGTTAGCGCATGAAGTACGGGATGTACGATTCATAAACTAAAATTTTAATATATAAATAAAGCTTTTAAGCAGTTTTTGTTGACTCCTGCATAAGATAAATATTGTGATCTACAAGAGACAACGAATGTATTTTAGCTTCTATGAACTTTTGTTCTCCAAAGATATTTACAAGTAAAAGCCCTCCGTCTTCAGGTTTAATTGTATCTACCGATTCCATTATTAATTCATTTTCAGTTTCTTTGTTTTTAATTATATAGGCATTTGCTTCGCACATTTTTCACCTCTTTAATTAAGGATTTATAAATTTATCTAAATGATCTTTTATAACAGAATCTATAAGATGGGGAAGTGGTATTTGTACTATACCTGCTATATTTACATTTTCTTTTGATATAGGCAAAAGAATTTTTTTTGCAGAAGATAACGATATAGCTTCAGCTATATTTGGAGTTACTTCTCCCATCATAGAGTGTGCCATAATTATTCCAATAGGACCTATAATGACATCTACTTTTTTTACAGTCTGGATAATGGCATTTGCTCCTGAAGCACCACGATTTGCTTTGGCTTTAAGCATTAAAGATGTTGCAATAGCATTTGTACCCAATGCTATTATTTCTACTTTTTCACCAAAATATTCTTTTATTTTTTTTATTATTGCACTTCCTATTCCTCCACCCTGACCATCAATTATGCATAATTTTTTCATTTTATATTATAATTTTTTTACCTTTAAAATATTTTTACGTTTTTTTCTTGAAAGACGATGTTTAGGCCCCTTTTTTTTTGTTGTAAAATTCCAGGTTTTTCTATCTCTATAATCCTCTTCTACACCTTTTTGTACCATATAGGAAGCCATAAAGAGTTTATCTTCAAATTCTAATGAACCAATTATAGCAGATCCCACAGATGAGCAATAATCTGTAATTCCTTTATCAGAGCTAACTATAAGTGCCTTTTCTTTCTCTTTTTGTGCCATTTTTTTAATAACTGAATCTGCCAATTCTCCTTGAGCTGAAAATTTTATTTTAATACCTTTTTGACGATCATTACAAGTTGAAAAAGCTAATGCATTTGTTCCGTCAAAAATAATTGTTATTTTATGGTGCTTTATTTTTTTATAGGCAGCAAGCATATCTACTAAAACATCTCTTCCTTTGGAAATATCATAGCTATCTATTTCGCTCAGCTTTTCTGAAGCTCTGATTAAATTGTATCCGTCAATAATTATATGTAAAGACATGCTTTAATTTTTTTCAGTTGGTTTTTATGGTTTTAATAAAGAGAGTAATCTGTGAAGATCATCGTCACTATAAAACTCTATTTCAACTTTTCCTTTCCTGCCTTTTTTTTTGATAAAAACTTTGGTTTTAAAATATTTAGATAAATTGTCTGCAATATCAGGGAAAACTAAATTTCTATCAGAAACTGTTTTTGAGTTTTCAGAGTTTAATTGTTTTATAAGTGCTTCTGTTTTTCTTACAGACAACTCTTTTTTAATAACAGTAAGCCATACTCTGTTTTGTTTTTCAACGCTGTCTGCACCTAAAAGTGCTCTGGCATGTCCCATGCTGATCACATTATCATATATACTTTTTTTAATGTTTTCAGGTAAATTATTTAATCGTAAAAAATTGGCAATAGTTGATCTGCTTTTACCTATATGTTCAGCTATCTGATTTTGGGTTAAATTAAATTCAGACATAAGCTGTTCATAGGCTCTTGCCTCTTCCATAGGATTTAAATTTTCTCTGTGAATATTTTCAATTATTGAAAATTTCAGCATTTTGCTATCTGTTATATCTGATACAATTACAGGAACAGTATCAAGATTGGCTAATTTTGCAGCTCGCAGCCTTCTTTCACCACACACAAGCTCATATTTAGAATTAGATTTTCTTACAACAAGGGGTTGAATAATCCCCTGCTTTTTTATAGAATCTTTCAACTGATCAAGTTCATTTTTAGAAAATTTTGTTCGTGGTTGATATTTATTTGGAATTATAGCGGTAATATCGCAGGGGAAAAAAGTTTTTGAAACCTGGTTGTTGTCAGAGCTAAGAGTGTCTATATCAGGAAAAAGAGCATCAAGCCCGCGACCAAGAGCAGATCGTTCTTTTTTTGCTGGTTTTGGTTTGTCAGTATTATTTTTTTTCAGCATTTATGACCTTTATATATACATAAAGTAATAAAAAATTAGATTTATTTTTAACATATTTGAGTTCAGATATCAAAATAGCCAAAATTAAAACTAATTTTTAAAATCTTCTCTTTAATTTTTTTATCTTAAAAAAATTTAAAGTATATAAACTATATAAACCATACAACTGATAATTTCAAATTAAAGATTTTTTTAAAGTATTTCTTTTGCCAGATTAAAATAGCTTTTAGCTCCTGATGATGATGGCTCATAAGAAAATATTGATTTACCAAAACTGGGAGCTTCTCCAAGCCTCACATTTCTGGGGATTTTTGTTTTAAAAACCTGACCTTTAAAATATTTTTCTGCATTTTCAGCAACTTGATAAGAAAGTTTTGTTCGTTTGTCAAACATAGTTAAAAGAATTCCGGCTATTTTAAGTTCAGGGTTAAGTGACTTCTTAACCCGTTTAATTGTCTGAAGAAGTTGTCCTAATCCTTCTAATGCATAAAATTCACTTTGAAGCGGAATTATTATAGAATCTGCTGCGGTCATGGCATTTAAGGTTAAAATATTTAAAGAAGGAGGACAATCTATTATTATATAATCATAATCATTTTTTATATCAGCAATAAAATTTTTTAATATTTTTTCCCTGTTTGCTGAAGAGATCATCTCTATTTCAAATCCAATTAATTCTACTCTCGAAGGGAGTATATTTAAACCTTTTATATCTTCATTTTCTATTACTATTTCAGAAGCATAATATTCGCCTATAAGTCCATGGTACAATGTCTTTTCAAGGCTGTTTTTATCAATTCCTACACCTGTGGTGGCATTTGCCTGAGGATCACAATCGATAAGCAGAGTTTTTTTTGATGATGATGCTATGGCTGCTGCAAGATTAATAGCGGTAGTTGTTTTTCCAACCCCGCCTTTTTGATTTGCTATACAGATAATTTGTGTCATAATTTAGTCCTTTTATATAAGATATTGTTTGAAAAGCAGATAAATAATACTAAAAATTTTCTTTGATAAGAAAAAAAATCCTTTTGACCACAGATATATGCTGTTGTATTCTATAGATCAAAAACAATTTTGCAATGTAGAAATGAAATAAATTAATATCTTGTAACAACTTGATATGATAAATCATTATGGTTTTAAAAAACAAAAAAACAGGTATTTTCAAAAAAAGAATTAGTGTTTTTCTAATCTTTTTTCTTTTTTTAAATTTTACGGTTTCAAATACTGCTTTTGGTATATCAATAAAGCAGGAGGAAGAGCTGGCAAAAAGTTTTTTAGAATCAGTGTTTAATCATCTTGTTGTAATTAAGGACCCTCTTGTGGTAAATTATATCAATAAAGTGGGTAATAAATTAGTTGCAGCTCTTCCTCCCCAGCCTTTTAAATATCATTTTTATGTAATAAAGCAAGATGTATATAATGCCTTTGCAGGTCCTGGTGCAAATATTTTTATTAACAGTGGACTCGTAGAAGCAATGGAAACCGAAGAAGAACTTGCCGGTATATTGGGTCATGAAATAGCTCATGCTTTCTGCCGTCATATTTCTCTTAGAATAAAAAATTCAAAAAAAACAAACTTAGCTACTCTTGCAGGTTTAGCAGCTGGAATTTTACTCGGATTAGGAGGTTCTGCTGATGCTGCCAGTGCTGTAATCATGAGTTCTATGGCAGCAGGCAAGTCGTATGCACTGGCTTATAGCCGTGAAAACGAAATGCAGGCAGATCAAATAGGACTCGAAATTGTTGCTTCTGCAGGATATGATGGTACAGGACTCGTTAAAGCATTAAAAAAAATCAGGAATAAAAACTGGTTTGGACAAGAACAAATCCCAACATATCTTACTACTCATCCTGCAACAGAAGATCGTATTATCAGTATAGGTTCCTGGCTTGAAAACAATAAACACAAAATAAAAAAAAAAGAGATTGATTCATTTATGTTTAAAATAGTTCAAACAAAAATATCTGCTAAATATACAGATAAAAATATTGCTTTAAATAAATTTTATACTGCCATCCGTCATGATCCAGATAATATTATGGCAAATTATGGTCTTGCACTTGTTCTCGCCCGAACAGGTAAAAATAAAGAATCTATAAAATATATGAAAAAAGTATTAGAAAAAATGGCTTTTAATCCGTATATATTAAAAGATACAGGAAAAATTTATTTTTCAGACGGGCAATATAAAAAAGCTTTAGAGTGTTTTAAAGGGGCATCTGTTATGCTTTCTTATGAGCCTGAATGTAACCTTTACCTTGGTAGAACATTTGAAGCACTTGGTCAATTTGATAAGGCAATAAAGCTTTATCAAAAAAATATTTCAAAATCACCAAAAAATATTTCTGCTTACTACTTTTTAGGACATGCAAGCGGACAAAAAGGTAATATGAGAGATGCTCATTTTTATCTTGGATTATATTATAAAAAAAGACATGATTACGAAAATGCCTTATTTCATTTGGAAAAAGCTCTGAAATATTCTAAAAATGATCCTGAAATAAAAAAAGAACTTAAAAACCTGAAAATAACAAAATAATGTCAATTTTTTTATTTGCTGGAATCAAAGTGTGAAAATTTCATAGAAAAAGTGCCTCGTCCCTGGGTTGCAGATCTGATTGATGTTGAATATCCAAACATCTTTGAAAGAGGTACAACCGCTGTTATAATTTGAGAATTTTGTCTGATATTAATTGATGTAATTTTTCCTTTTCTCGAATTCAAATCTCCAATAACTTCTCCTGTAAATTCTTCAGGAATAATTATTTCAACATCCATTATCGGTTCGAGTAAAAAAGAATCAGCTTTTGACAGAGCTTCTTTACATGCCATAGACGTACTTACTGTATAGGCAATATCAGTTCCTAATGATTCTTTAAATGATCCACCTGTCAAAACAACTGAAATATCTGTGACAGGATACCCCATAATTATCCCACTTTGAAGGGAATCTGTTATGCTCTGTTTGATAACCGGAATATAAACAGAAGGTATTATTTCATCATTTTTAACATTTGAGGTGAATTTATTGCCGCCTCTTCTTTCAACAGGAGAAACTTTTATACTGACTTCTCCAAAATGACGCTGGCCTGCAATTTCTCTGTCAAAAATAACAGTTGCTTCAGCTTCATTTTTTATTGTTTCCCTGTAAACCACCTGGGGTTTACCAACATTTACCTTTGTGTTAAATTCCCGTAACATTCTGCTTATTATAATTTCAAGATGAAGTTCACCCATACCAGACAATATGGTTTGGCCTGTATTTTTATCCTGAACTACTTTTAAGGTGGGGTCCTCAATTATGTATTTAGACAGAACCTGTTCTAATTTGTCCTGATCTGAATGAGTTTGTGGTTCTATGGCTATTGAAATAACTGGTTCGTAGAACTCAATTTTTTCAAGAAGTAGCGGCTTATCTTTATTACACAGAGTTTCTCCTGTTGCTGATTCTTTAGGTCCGATAATGCCAACAATGCTACCTGCTCCAGCTTCTTTTATTCTCTCTTTCTTGTTAGCATGCATTTTAAGAATTCTTGAAAGTTTCTCTGTTTTGAACCTTGACGAGTTATAAACTTCAGACCCTGCTATTAGTTTACCACTATATACTCTGGCATATGTGAGTTTTCTACCTTCTATCATTGAAACTTTAAAAATAAGAGCTGCAAGTGGACTTTTATCAGATGCCGGACATTTGACAATCTCTTTTGTTTCAGGATGGATACCTTGTATTGGTGGAATATCTATGGGACTTGGCAAAAAATTTGTGATTGCATCTAAAAGAGGTTGAATGCCTTTGTTTTTTAATGCTGAACCGCAAAGCACAGGAACAATTTTTAAATCTATTGTTCCTTTTCTGATTGCAGCAATTATATCTGCATCTTCAATTGTTTCTTCAGCAAGATATGCTTCCATGATATCATCATCAAAGTCAGCAATAGATTCTATCATTTTTTCACGGTATTTCTCAGCCTCATCTATAAGGTTTTCAGGTATCTCTTTAAATGAATAATCTGCTCCGAGAGAATCATCATCCCAGATGATCTCTTTCATTTTAACAAGGTCAATAATTCCGGTAAAATTATTTTCAGAGCCTACAGGAAGCTGAATAATTAAAGGATTTTCTTTGAGTTTGTTTTTTATCATTTCTATGGTATTTAAGAAGTTGGCACCAATCCTGTCGATTTTATTTATAAAAGAAATTTTAGGAATATGATATTTTTCAGCTTGTCTCCAGACAGTTTCAGATTGAGGTTCTACACCGCCTACAGCACAAAAGACACCTATAGCACCATCTAAAACTCTAAGAGATCTTTCCACTTCTATAGTAAAATCAACATGTCCCGGGGTATCAATAATCTGGATCTGATGTTTTCTCCATTTACAGGTGGTTACAGCTGAAGTTATTGTAATACCTCTTTCCTGTTCATCAGGCATCCAGTCCATAACAGCTTCACCATTATGAACTTCCCCTATTTTATAAGAACGGCCAGTATAAAAAAGAATACGCTCTGATACTGTTGTTTTACCTGCATCAATATGAGCAATTATTCCGATATTTCGTATTTTACTTATTTCATTTGGTTTCATTTTATTAACAACATGTTTGCTTTAAATGGAAAGCGAATATCAATATGACCGGATAAAGTATCCTGTTCTTTTCCCATGATTAATATTTTTACTGATTCTATCCCTGTAATATTTAAAATAAGAGAATTAACTATGGAATAAATAGTTAAATATTCAGATTGCACTCCCCGGGAATATTGTTTGCAAATATCATCAGACAAATCTATATATGCTGTTTTGTCATTTGTTATGTATAATGCCTTTAAAACAGTCTCTTTTGGAACTGCACGAATTAAATTGTTACCTGGACCTTTAATTAAACTATTTATTATTTTTTGTCCATTTATTAATGGGGATACATTTGAAATTGAACTCTGTTTTTGTGCAACAAGGTGTGTATTTTCCTTGTTTGGAAAATAAAGATAAAAATCAAATTTTTTATAATCTGCAACATTCATACTTGAAAGAAAAGCAACGTCTTTATATGATGATAGCATTTCTGGTTCTGTTTTATGGTTAAACAATTTATCAGAACTAATATATGTTAAAATTAATCCGATTGATAAAATAATAATAAATATATAGAAATAAAAAAATTTTATTTTCATAACTGTTTATACAAAAAAATTATACACGGATAAATCTGTCAAAATATTTTTTAAGTTAATACAGTTAATATGTCAAGAAAAGATACACGATAAACTGTATATGCATAATCTATCAAGTATAAATTATATCTAAATTAAAAAAGAAGCTGATTCTTTTTGATATATCTTGATTTATTAATAAAAAAAGAGTATGTATATATTATTAATGTAATATAATTTGTAATATTTTTAATTAAAATAAGCCCATTCGCCAGACTGTTACAAGATGCTAAATATCTGAGGAACGCGGACAAAACGACTCTTCCGCAATTATGCATAATAGATTCAGGTCGTTTTTGCCCGACAGGCTGTTACAAAACGCTAATTTATCCAATTTCTGCGTTAAAAAATAAATTTAA
>DAOWNP010000005.1 GCA_030642545.1 Desulfobacteraceae bacterium
GGGACTCTTTTTTTAAAAAATATGGACAATGCTCAATAGGAGAGTGTTTTAAAAAAGGCAGAAGTATTGTTATGCCTGTACGCTCTTCAGAAGATATTATGGTTGTTAAACTTGCATCAGGCTTAGAGTCAGCAAAGCTTTTGGGAGTAGAAGCTGCATGGATGAACTTATTTTTGGAAAGAAAGATAAGTTTTAAAGTAAATTTTCAAATTCCAAATTCTATGAAAATTGAAAATAATTATCTATTTCAAATTACAATTCCAGATATATTTAAAGAGACAGATAGTAAAGAGCCAGATGAAAAATATTATGGAATCTGTTTTACTGTTAATAAAAATTATTTTTATTATATAAATGGACATAATGCAGATTCAGGTCTCAGTTTATCTGAATTTTCCAAATCTTTGTATGAAAATGCCTGGCTTTTGGGAAAACTGGCTTCTCTTGGGATTATACACACTTCACCGATTCCTCTTTTTCATAATCGTGTCTCAAAAAAAAGAAGAGTAGATGGCGGGTTGTATGAGTGGCCAAGAGGAGGAAGATTAGATAAATGGCTTGAATCATCAAAATATCCAAATTTTGGATTAACCGGAATAAGAGATTTTGAACATTTTGCAGGAATAAATGATTTAAAAAAAGGGGTATATTTTTATGTTGGAACTCATATTTTAAGTCTTGTTTTGGTTGCAGGGAGCTATTTTAGATTTAAACAGCATACAGATACTGATTGTACTGATAGAAACAATATTTATGATGTACGATATCTTTTTGAAAAAAGAGTTATTAAAAAAATGATTTTAGAACTGTTTTTAAATTATTATAATGGTTTTACAGATAAAATATTTGAAGGGATTATTCCTTTAGACTTAGATTGGTTTGCAGATAGATTGATTTCTGAGATGGGTTGCGATAATTATATGAAAGAAATATTTAGAATCGTTGATCAAACTGAAATGACTCAAAAGGAGTTTTCAAATTTTCTTTTTCAAAGGGGTATGAATCCGATAGAGATAAATCAAATCACAAAAGGCAGGGAGGAAATAGTACTTATGTCCGGGCCTCATCTGGGCGGATTTAATCAAAAAATATCAATACCGGAATTAACAGATTTTATTTCTGCTGTATCAGCTCTTTGTATAAGCGGAAGATATTTCGTAACATGTTCCTAATGAACGGAAACTTTATAACTTCTAAAACTAACTTGTCTTTTTGTTCATTTTTTGCGTTGTTCAAACAGCTACATAGCTTGCTATGCGTCTGTTTGAGCGCTTTGTGGGTGAACAAAAATCCTACACAAGTTTCGTAAGTTATTTTATTCCCATTCCTAAACGTTTTTTTAGTTTATTATATATTCTGATCACAGTTCCATACCGATACACACGCTGTTCCATGTGCCTACTCTTATCCATCCAATTCTACGTTCGTAAGAAGATCGTAACTCACCACTATATCTTTGTTCTCTTCTTATAAGGAAGTAATCTTTATTATTATTACGTCTGTCCATCCCACTTCTTCTGTCTGTTTGTGATCTTGAAACAGATTTATCTTTCATAATATTTACTCTTTTTGTGTTGTGTGAACTTAATGTTCTTCAACGGACTCTTTTTAACATATTGATATTATAATAATAAAATGGGAATTCCTATACAATTTAATCTTATTATAATTTATGTATCAGGTGTTTGTCAAGTGAGTTATAAACTAAACTCAGAAACGCGGACAAAACTTTTTCCCCAATTTATATTAAGGACTCGCCCAAAAATAAACCTGTCGGTAAATATACTTACCGACAGGTTTATAAAATGTGCCATACCAGAGGAGCAGTTAACTCTAAAAAACCTGCTTTAGGTCCAGATTCTAAAACCATGGCTCAATGGAAAAGAGTGTTTGACAAAAAAGAAATTTGAAGTTTTCGGATGTAAAGAAGAGTGGGATAAACTCTCAGAACAAGATCTTTTGAATGTTTACACTTATTTACATGCACATGCAGTTGATTCACCTACACCTGCAAAATGTAAATAGTTTTATTTAATATCTATTTGTTAGATAAAGTTTTTCAAGTTTTACTATAGCTTAGGAACGTGGATGAAATAATTTCTACAAATAGGCAGGTTAGATTTGTTTGATCTGAAAACTCAAAAACAGATGGAATAGCTGGCTCTTTTGATGTTTTTGTGATTTTAGATCAAGCAAAGATGACTTGGAATCTATTATGTATAATTGCGGAAGAAAGTTCTATCCACGTTCCTTATGCCAGTAAGACCTTGCCCTATAGGAACAGGACAGGTAATGTCTTGCTGGCATAATTTTAAATATAAAAATATAAATAAGTTTTAATTATACCTCAGGTCTTGGTAATAACCCGGCTCGCTCAACTATTTCTGGAACTTTTTCTTCCCATTCAATAGCCATAATATGAAAACCAGCTACTCCCTGAACCTCTTTTAAACGCTGAATTGATTCTACAGCAATTTTAGTTCCTTCTTCAATAGCTTTGTTTTTTGGAACTCCTGCCATACGTTTAATAACTTCATCAGGCACATCCATCCCAGGCACCCTGTTTTTCATGTATTTAGCCATACCTACAGATTTCATAGGTGTAATACCGGGAAGAATATAAACTTTTTTATCAAGTCCTCTGTCGCATACACCTTTCATCCATGTCTCAAATTTATCAAGATTGTAAATACATTGAGTTTGAATAAAATCAACACCAGCTTTTATTTTTTTTGCAAGACGGGCAACACGCAGTTCAAATGGATCTGCAAAAGGATTAGCTGCAGCTCCTATAAACATTTTTGGTGGATTAGCTATGTCTTTACCACCCTGAAACTTACCTTCATCACGCATTTTTTTGACCATCTGTATTGACTGAATTGAGTCAAGATCAAATACATTGGTAGCCATAGGATGATCTCCAAAATGAATATGATCACCTGACAAACAAAGCATAGTATTTATACCAAATGCATATGCTCCTATAATATCACTTTGCATGGCAAGGCGGTTTCTGTCTCTTGAAACCATCTGAAGAATAGGATTAAGCCCCATCTGTTTAATAATAATACATGCTGCGAGACTTGACATTCGAACCATAGCAGTTTGATTATCTGTTACATTTATGCCATCTACATATCCTTTAAGCAATAAAGCTTTTTCTTTAACTTTTTCAGGCAATGCACCTCGTGGCGGTCCGCATTCAGAAGTTACAACCAACTTACCAGATTTAAATACTTTCTCTAATACACTTTCGGTTTTCATTCTGACAAATCCTCTCTTATAATTGTTCGGGGTCCACCATGCCAACTTGGTCTCCAGTCTTTAGCTTCTATAATATCTTCATATTTATCTTCAAGACCTTGTGCTTTAAGCCTTTCCCATATAAGATACCATGCACAATCAACATCAGGACTAATTTCACATTTACCGTTAGTTGATCCGCCGCAGGGTCCATTCATAATACGTTTTGAACAACGGGCAACAGGACAAATACCACCGGTAATTCCTAAAAGACAATCACCACATCCTCTACAACGTTCAGACCAGACCCCCTGACTCTCAGATGCTCCCATAAACTTTGTGTTTAAAGCAGGAAAAACCATTTTTTCAGGATATCGTTGAGCAACTTCCTGAACACCACATCCACAAGCCATGCTAAGAACTGCATCTACCTGATCAATCTGGTTTGCAAGCTCTTCAACATATTCAGGATCACACTGTCTTTCAAGTGTAAGTTCCTTAACCTCTAAAGTTCTACCTTCTTTCATAAAAGCCATCTTTAAGGATGAAGATAAAATACCAACTTCTTTACGGCCACCAGCAGCACATACTGTGACACATTCATTACATCCAACAAGAAGAATACTGTTGTAAGGTTTTATAAAATCAAGAATTTCTTCCATTGGTTTTCGTTCAGCTGTAATCATTGTAATTGATTCTCCTTATATACAGATATACAGGCAAATAACCCCCGCACAATAACCATGTGTTTATTTTAATAAGGAATGGGAACAAAATAACTTACGAAAAACTGGTTTAGACTTTTTGTTTATCTTCAATACATGTAAACAGTTACATAGTTATCTATGTAGCTGTTTGAGCAACGCTGAAGATGGACAAAAAACAAGCCTGATTTCTCCGAAATTATCAAATTTCCGTTCCTAATGCTTTTTTATTGGGATAGGCCCCAATTTACGTATTTTTTCAGTTATTTCACTTGCAACCTGAGCAAAATGTTCACCCATTCCAGCAGACATCATTACCATTTCCAACCTATCTGGTTCTATGCCTATTTCATCTAAAAGCTTTTTTGCATATTTTACACGTTTAGCAGCTTTAATATTACCATCTTTAAAATGACAGTCATTTTCAAGACATCCGGCAACATAAACACCATCGGCTCCATTTAAGAAAGCTTCTAAGATATGTTTAGTATCTACTCTTCCAGAACAAGGTACTCTTACGATTTTAACATTTGCAGGATAACTGATTCGCATACTTCCTGCCATATCAGCAGCAGTATATGCACAATAATGACAACAAAAAGCAACAATAACAGGTTCAAAATTTCCCATTATATACTATATCCTTTCTATTAAACCGCTTAATGCGGCCAATATTACATCATCTTCAAACTGCATAAGTTGAATTGCCTTGGCAGGACAGGCAGCAACACAAATACCGCAACCGTGGCAGTTTGTAGGATCAATTTCTGAATAACCATCAGCATTT
The DNA here is from genome assembly GCA_030642545.1 of Desulfobacteraceae bacterium. GTDB lineage: Bacteria > Desulfobacterota > Desulfobacteria > Desulfobacterales > DAOWNP01 > DAOWNP01. The sequence goes on from DAOWNP010000005.1 coordinate 4,735, forward strand.
ATAAAGGGAACATCATAAGGACATTCTCTGACACAAATTAAACAGCTCGCACATTTATCACCATCAACTATAGCTACACCTGCACCAAGATTAATCTCTTTATTTGCAAGGAAAGTCATAGCTCTGCCTGCTGCTGCCTGAGACTGAGCAATACTTTCACGAATAGTCTTAGGACCATGTGCTGTACCTGCTACTAAAAATCCACGGGCTGTCATATCTACAGGTCTTAATTTAATATGATTTTCAAGAAAATAACCATCAGTAGTCCGGCATAACTGGAAAACTGATGCAAGCTTTTCATTTTCTTCCTCAGGTGCAATCAGACCCGTACTTAATGCAAGACAATCTGCTGTAATTTCAACATTTCGATCAAGAAGCAGGTCTTTAAAAGTTACTAAAATCTGATCACCAGATTCTTTAACCTTTGGTTTGTTTTCAGGTTCATATCGAAGAAAAACAACTCCTTTTTCACGAGCTTTTCTATAATAGTCTTCATAGAATCCATAAGTTCTGATATCACGATAAATAATAAAAATACGAACATCAGGATTTATTTCCAAAATATTTAAAGCGTTTTTTATTGCTGTCTGGCAGCATATTCTGGAGCAGCCAGGATTTTCTTCAGAACGGGAACCAACGCACTGAATCATAACTATATTGTCCCATTTTTTAATAGATTCAGGCTGTTCAGCTATAACAGAATCAAGCTCACATTGTGTAACAACTGCTTTATGTTCATTTAATAAGTATTCTTTTGGTCGTCCAGGGATAGCACCGGTAGCAATTATTGTAACACCATGTTCAATAAAGCGTACGTTTGAGTCTGATTTTATCTGTACCCCTGTAGTAAATCTGCCTACCATGCCCTTGTGATCAACAATAGAAACATCAGTTAAAACTTCAATGTTGTCATGATTGACTGTTTTCTCAATCAAATCTGTTAAATATAATTGTACATCTTCACCTGAAATAGTCCGTTTAATTCTTTTTGAGACACCTCCAAGTTGAGATGCCTGTTCAATCAGGAAAATTTTAAAACCATAATCAGCAAGTAATAAAGCGGAATTCATGCCGCTTACTCCGCCGCCTATTACAAGAACATCTTTATTTACCGGAAGAACATATTCAATAAGAGCATGACGCTTAACAACACTTGCCACAGCCATTCTTATCAATGTTTTAGCTTTTTTTATAGCTTTTTCCGGCTGATCTTTATGAACCCAGGCATCCTGATCCCTGATATTAACTATTTCAACAAGATACTTATTAAGCCCTGCTTTACGGATTGCATCCTGAAATATTGTTGAATGGGTCCTTGGAGAACATGCAGCTATAACAATTCTGTTTAACTGCTGATCTTGTATTACAGATTGGATATGCTTTAAGGATTCACTGCTGCAACCATGACCTACGATTTCTGATATTTTTACATTTGGAAGATCTTTTGTATATTTTTCTATATCAGAAACACTAATAACATCATTAATTTCATTACCACAATCACAAATAAAAACACCAATTGCAGGATCTTCATTTTCGACATTACGTTCAGGAGGAAGCAGCTCTTCTAATTCTGCGTTGTCATTCGTAATATCAGAATATGCTGATGCCAGACAAGCAGCTGCACTACCTTGAACCATTGTTTCAGGAATATCTTTTGGACTTTCAGAAATTCCACAAACATAAATTCCTTTCTTTGAAGTTTCTACAGGATGAAAGCTTGAGGTTTTAACAAAACTATATTCATTTACATCAATTTCTAATTTATTCAATAACTGTTTTGTTGTATCAGGAATACAAAAACCGGTAGATAAAACTACCATATCAAACTCTTCATCCAAAATTTTACTGCTGTCATACAGTGTGTATCTCAGAGATAGATTTTTTGTTTCAGTATCCTGTATAATAGAGTGAGGACGACTTCTGATGAACTTAACTCCATACTCATCTTCTGCTCTGTTCTGATATTGCTGGTAACCTTTTCCAGATGTTCGCATATCCATATAAAAAATTACAGTTTCAATATCATCCTGAAAACGTTCTTTTGTTACAATTGCTTCTTTTAAAGCATACATACAACAAACACTTGAGCAATATGGATTTTCACCCTCTCTGTTGGTTCTTGAACCAACACATTGAATCCATGCTATTCTTTTTGGTTTTTTTTGATCGGAAGGACGTTCAAGATTTCCAAGAGTAGGTCCTGATGCTGACATTATCCGTTCATATTCCAGACCCGTGACAACATTTGGATAATTCCCACTGCCAAAATTGTCAAGCTTATTCGGATTAAATAATTCTGCACCTGAAGCAAGAATTATTGATCCAACTTCTATCTCTTCTATTTTTTCTGTATCATCAGGAATAATAGCATTTGCCTGACATAACTCTGAAATTTTATTAATATCCTGACATTTTTCAATATCAATAGAAAAAGCCTGAGGTATTGCCTGAGGGTACCTCATGCAGGTTGGTGCTCTATGATCTAAGCCCGGAGAAAAGTTGACACACTCTTTAAACATTTTATAACAGTCGCCACAGCCAGTACATTTATCTATATCTATGTAACGAGGTTTTGTTTTCAAAGTAACTTTAAAATTACCTGCTTCTCCCTTAAGATCTTCAAGTTGAGTCAGAGTTTTAAGCTGAATATGTTTTTGTCTTCCAGTCTCAGATAAAGTTGAAGATAAAGTGCATAAATCACAATTGTTAGTTGGAAAAGTACGATCCAGCATAGTCATAAGACCACCAATTGAAGAGTCTTTATCAATCAGTATAGCATCTCTTCCTGTTGCTGCCAGATCAAGAGTAGATCGAAGCCCACCCATACCACCGCCAATTACTAATACTTTATTATTTTTTTGAGTCATTTTTTTTGATCTTGTATTTATTTCATGATCATTTGTTTATTTTTTCCATACAAATGCAAACTATTAATTGTATGGGATAAATTAGCCTGAATAATATATTACAAAACTCCACACACATGTTTTTTTAAAAAATATAAAATAAATATTACAACATCTTAATAGATAATAAGCTTTTTTTAATCTTTTTTTTGGGAAAAATGTTTGCACATGTTTCCTATGTTGTCAAGCTATATCTATTTTTGGTATTTTTATTTTATTATAATTAATCCCTAACTCTTTTTTTGAAATTCCCATACTTAATCCAAGAAGCTGAGGAAAAAGTATTGAGGGTATTTGATCTTGTTTCTCAATAATTTCTTCGCTTTGTACAGTATCAAATTGTATCTGACAATAAGTACATGCAGAGCATATGCAATCTGCCTCAGATTTTTTAGCACTAAGAAGTTTTTTACGCATAAGATCAAGAGACAGGCTGTTGTTTTTTCCCCACAAAGGATTACCACAACAATCTAATCGTTTAGACCATGAAACACTTTGAGCACCTGTAATATTCACCAGATTTTCAAATATTGTTGGTGACAATGCATTATCAAACCTAAGAACATTACTTGGACGAAGACCATGGCATCCGTAGCTGGCAGCAACTTTCAGATTTTTATTAGGTTCTTTTATCTGTTTTTTGATAAAATCTAAACCTATATCATGATATAAAACAGAAAGAATATGTTTAACTTCACATTTCCCTGTCCATGTAAGATTTTCTTCTTGCAGTATTTCATTAATCTTTGTTTTTAATGTCTTATTATTTTCCAGAAAATATATAGCGTTTTTAAAACTGCCAAAACAACACATGCATGGAGTAATAATATTTAAATCTTTTTGTTCTGATAATGCAAGATTTCTCGCAGCAGATAATATATAAGATTCAAAATCATAATTTCTGATTGAATATCCACAGCAATTAAAATCAACATCTATTAGTTGTATATCAAGAGCATCAGCTATTGCTCTTGTAGATAATTCATACTCTTTAAGATAAAAAGGAATTTTACAGCCTAAAAATAAAGCAAATTTCATAATATAACTTCCTTGATTAATTACATTAATTTAATTTTGTAATTTATTAATATTTTCTTTTGATATCTGTTTTTGAGCCAAGTTCCTTAATTCATAAAAAATATCTGTTATTTTAACATCCTGAGGACAATTTTCCTGACATAAATAGCATGTAGTACAATTCCATATCATTTGTGTTCCCAAAATCATTTCACCAAGTCCTAATGCAAGAGAGTGCATTATTTGATGAGGAACCATACCTAAAACATCTATAGGGTTTTCATAGTTTGCCACAACAGGACAGGAACTTGTACAGGTACTGCATTTAAAACATGAAGAAAAAGTACTGGCCTGATTAGAAATATTTAAATGTTTAAATATTGTTTTATAATCAGGTAATATTACAATATTTTTATCTTTAAGATTTTTTGACCATTTAGAATCAAAACTGTCTCTTGCCTGAATATAAGGCTCTTTTACCCCTTTTTCTTTTAAGTCTTTTTTTGCTGCTATCCATAAATCCTGAAGATTTATTCCAACAGGACAATAGTTAGTACATTTATAACACTCTGTACAAATAAAGCTTCCTTCACAAAAATCATTAAAATCTTTATTGCTGAAATTTTTACCGGAAACAACTGCTTTTAATGAAATAAGTTTTTCTGAAGGAAGAATATTTTTATTTAAAATATTTTGCATCACAGGCATAACAGAACAACTTAAACTGCATGTACCACAATGAGTACAAGCATCTAAGGAGACAGCTCGAAGAGTTATTAGATTTGCCGGTTTAATTTGTGATTTATCTAAAATTCCGTTTGCTATAAGAGTTACAGGACTTGAAATAATATGAAAAAGTTTACTAAAAGGCAGATATGCGAGTGCAATAAAACAAGCAAGAATATGAATATACCAAAGCCATACATCAGCTCTTTTGTTATTTAAAAAATTACCTGCAAAACTAACAATTTTTGCAATTGGATAAGAGATAAACGCATAATTTGGCTGTACATGACAGTCCATACAGTTCTCTTTATGTAACTCTCTGCCTTGTTCAAATAAACTGGAATCATATTTGCCTGTAACAGGAAAAACAACTCCAAATTTTTCAGACCAATACAATTTAAGAGCTTTGATTTCATCAGGCTCTTCCAACCCTGCGTAATCTTCAACCATTTGATCATAAACAGGAGCAGAAATAATCTTAACCCCTTCTAATAAAAAACCAGAAATAATAATAACTGCTATTATTATAACAATATATTTATCAGAAAAATTTATGGTAGCTTTTAAAAGGCTCACGGTTTTCCGTCTATACAGAGCAATAATTAAACCTGATATAACAAATAAACCAGACAAATTTCTTAAAAACATAAAAGGATTTAATGTTGGAATATATTCAGGGAAAAACAATACTGCTACCTGATTCCCTAATGCATGCATAAAAAACAAAAACATAAAACCAAAAAAGATAAAAAAATGCATGCTTATACGGGTAACATTCATTTTCCCTTTAAGAATTTTTGCCTGAAAAAAGATATCTGAAATTAAAACTTTAATTAATTTGAAAATATGTGAACTAAACAAAACAGCAAATATACCTTTAACAGCAAAAGATACTCTTTCACCAAAGGAATATTGTAACGCATCCTGACCTATTTTAAGCTTAAACCATGTTAAAATTTTATAAAACACACCTGCAATACAAATAGTTAATGATAAATATAGGGCTATATTAAAAAACATTTTCTTAACCTTTAAAATTTATGTGCTTATAAAAAGTTAATATGCCAAAAATAATAAAATGCATAATAAGATTAACTCCTTCCAAATATTATTTATAAATTCATTCTTGTTTCTTAATTTAATTTTTTAACGCAGAAATTTGAATAAATTAGTGTTTTGTAACAACCTGTCGAACAACTCTAACTTTAAATCTATGTGCCTGTTTGTGGAAATTATTTCATCCATGTTTCTAACGTTAATTGTTTAATAAAATTACTATAAACCATTTTTTTTAAAAAAACCGATCTTATATATTTCAAATAGATTTAAAAAACAAGGTAAAAAATAAATCAAGAGACAGTATTTTATTAAATTAGAAAATTTTATCCGAACTCAGATTGGAATTGTTTAATTTAAAAATCCAAATGAATATTGAACAGCAGGAAAAGAAAAAGGGTTTTTTATATTATAATAAAATAGTGTGCTTTATTTTATTATAATATAAAAATATGTTGCAGTAGAAAATATTTACGGGAAGAAAATAACAAAGAAAACCAGCACAGGATTTTGTTTGACAAACAAGTTGTTCGAACAGTTAGCCTTTTGCTATAGTAACTGTTCGAACAGAGCATAAAATGGATAGAAAAACAAATTTGGTTTTCTAAATTATAAAATTTCCATTCATAGAGATTATATAAAATCTTACATTTCTGACTCAGGATGAAAAACATTGACACCTTTAAGATCATCTCCAAGATATTCACGTTCGTTAGGACCGAGTATCCCAAGAGCGAGACAAAGAATTGTCCAAAAATGCACAACAGGATAGTGACCTTCGTAATGATCTGACAGCTCATGAATCTGGGCATGGCAATTATGACACCCTGCAATAACATAAGCAGCTCCGGTTGCTTTAATCTGATCATCTTTTATTCTGCCAAATTCAAGACGTTCTTCTTTAAATCCTGCCTGAAGAAATCCACCACCACCGCCACAACAATAGTTGTTAGATCTGTTAGGCTGCATATCAATGAAGTTTTCTTCTCCTACACAAGCTTTAACAGCAAGCCTGAAATCATCTGCTATAACATCACCATAACTTTTACGAACAATCTGGCAGGGGTCCTGGAGAGTAAATTTAATCTTAAGATCTTTGTTCCAATCGGAACTTGGTTTTAATATTCCTTCACGAATCCATTTTCCATAATACTCATAAATATTTTTAACTTCAAAATTGTGTTCAACACCAAATTTTTTCAGTCCGGCCCGGACTGCATATGTAACATGACCTCATTCAGTGTTGAGGTACGTTTTACACCCCAGTTTATGTACATGATCAACTGTGGTATCAATCATCTTTTTCCAGCTTTTATCATCTGAAATAAACATGCAGTAGTTTTCACCAGCCCATGCTTTGCTGCCATATGTCCAGTTAGCTCCTGCAAGGTTAAGTATTTTCCACAAAGGTACCATTTCATCAGGCTCAGTTACCGGTTCTCTTGAGTTTTGGTTGAGAAAAAATTCAGCACCTACCTTATCAATGGGTGCTTCCATTTCTGCAAATTCAGGTTGTGCTTCCTGATATTCTTCGAGCACATCCCCCACAACAAATTCAAAATCCTCTTCACTGGTTCCCATGGCACTTAAAGTATCATGCTTCATTGCCATGTTACAAGATTCAAGAATACCTTTGGGTCTCTCGTCCCTTGGTCTCATAGCCCTGACATTATAGATTAGCTGTGGAATATCAATCTGCATAGGACACACATAAATGCATCTCTGACACATTGTACACATCCACGGCCAATTGGATTCCAGAACTTCTTTATCCATACCAAGGGCTGCCATACGAAGAAATTTTCTTGCATCCATATTCTCCAGACCAGTTGCAGGACACCCTGATGAGCATGCTCCACAGGTAAGACATGCATTAAGATTGCCTCCTTCAGGAAGAATCTCTTTTACCATGTCCATGATGGTATTCTTTTTCTTTTTGCCGCCAAGTTTAATTACCGCCTCAGCCATAATACATTCCTCTTTTATATAAATATATATTAATGTTTTATTTGTTCTTCAAAGGATTACTCACATGTTAATCTTTCTGGTACGATCAGCTATCTCTTTTGCATAGAATGCAAATATTTAATGAGCTTTCTCTTAAAAGAGAAATTTATACATATGAACGTATCTAAAAGATTAACATTGTCAAACAACCTGTCGAACAATTTTCATAAAACCTATCAGTTTTTTTCAAAATTAAAGTGAAAATAACAACCATAATCACTATAGACCGTTACATAAATAATTCCACTTAAGTTATCAATCTTAAGATATACGTTTTAGTATTATCTCCGACAGATAGCCTTGTGCCAATTTTTAAAATCAGATAATTATGTGACAATCTATATAAACCTATCATCCAATATACTTTAAAAAGTTTAAATAGAAAAATGAATATAAAAAAGTCATTGTTTTGTCAATAATTAATTTAAAATATACATGGTTAACCCTATCTTAAACTTTGGGTTTTGACTTATCTTACAGGTTGTGTGCAAAATTAAAATTTCCCCTGTTTTCTCAAACGGTTAATAATTTCAGTTGTTGATTTACTACGGTCCATTGTATAAAAATGAATATCTTTTACTCCTTTTTCTAACAATTGACTACACTGTTCAACAGCCAAATCTATTCCGTAATTTATTACATCATTTTTATCAGCACTTGAGAGTTTTTCAAGCATAGCTTTTACGTGATCCGGAATTTTAGTCCCACAAATTTTTGACAACATTTTGGTCATTTTTACAGTATACACCGGCATAATACCTGGTATAACAGGGACATTAATTCCTATTGCCCTGCATTTTTCAACATAATCAAAAAAGAAATTATTATCGTAAAAATACTGTGCTACAATATATTCAGCTCCATTATCTACTTTAAGCTTTAAAAATTCTAAATCTTTTTCAAAACTTTGTGCTTCAATATGTCCTTCTGGATATCCAGCACAACCAATAGTAAAATCATAGTTTTTCTTTATAAATGCGATTAAATCTGAAGCATAGGAAAAACTATCTGGATGGGGAGTAAAATTTTTATCAGTTGGTTTATCTCCACGTATAACAAAAACAGTTTCAACTCCTATTTTTTTATATTCATCTAATACGCCTTTGATTTCATCAGCCCCTAATCCAAAACCTGCTATATATGCTACAGTAGGTATCTTTCGATTAACGAGCAGTTCTTTTACAGTATTGTATGACCCCTCTTTTGTAGAACCGCCTGCTCCAAATGTAACTGACATGTAATCTGGCTTAAGCTCGTTGAGTTTATCAATAATATTGCCAAAATTTTCAGCAGCCTTTTCATTTCTTGGTGGAAAAAATTCCATTGAAATAACAGATTTTTCACTGTTTTTATACATGTTTGCAATATTCATAATTTTAGTTACTCCTTTTATATTTATCTTAAACCCAAATAATATCCAAACAAAAGCTAATTTTATAAGCATTATAACAGAATATCTATATCAAGTTTTCTTATATTATCAAACAAATTTTGATAAATTTATCACATACTTTTGAAAATATACAGCCAACTATTTCAAAAATTTTTCATTCTGCATCCGCCTGTTGAACACAACAAAATGCCAATATTTTTCCATGAAGAAAAAGATATTGGCATTTTGTTATAAAATACGCTATAAATTTGAATTATGACTGACCTTATATTAACAGAAAAATATTCAGTTGCTGCTGATTTTGCAAAAGCTTTTGGTATACGAAAAAAAGGTAAGGGCTGTTTTGAAGGAAATGGTTATATAATTACCTGGGCAGTGGGACATCTTGTTGAACTGTATAAACCGGAAGACTATGATACTGTATTAAAAAAATGGCGGCTTGAAACACTGCCTGTAATTCCTGACAAATTCAGATATAAACCTATAAAACAGAATATAAAACAACTTAATGTAATTAAACGTCTGTTTAAACTTAGGAAATTTAATCAGGTTATTATTGCAACAGATGCAGGAAGAGAAGGAGAAGTTATTGCAAGAACAATCCTTCTTGAGGCAGGATTTACAGACAAACAACGAATTAAAAGATTTTGGACAAGCCAGGCACTGGTTCCTGAGGTTATCCATGATACCATGAACAGGCTGAAACCTGTAACTGATTACGATAGATTATGGATAGCAGGATATTACAGGCAGGTAGCTGACTGGCTTGTTGGAATGAATTGTACCAGAGTTTTAACTGTCCGCTTAAAAGATCTGTTTTCAGTTGGACGTGTTCAAACAGCTGTTCTTGCTCTTCTTGTTGATAGAAAAAAAGAACGTGATTGTTTTATTCCTGAAACTTACTGGATAATTAAAGCAGTTTTTAAAAATGATAAAGGTTGGTGGATAGGAAACTGGTACAAAAAAAGAGAAAACAGATTGACAAAAAAAGAAGAGGTCGACAACCTTATTAGAAAAATATTGTCTGAAACTGTTTCAGGCACTGTGTTATCTGTTGAAAAGCAGAAAAAAAAAGAACCTCCACCATTTCTTTTTTCTCTTACAGATCTCCAGCAGCAGGCAAACAACAGATATGGCTTTTCAGCTAAAAGGAGTCTTGATATTGCACAACGTTTGTATCAGGATAAAAAATGTCTTTCATATCCAAGAACAGACTCAAAAGTTCTTGGCACAAAAAACTTAAATCTTGTTAAAGATGTTATTGGAAAACTTAAAACTGTATATAAAAATATTTTCCATGATCTTGATTACAACAAGCTTTCTCTATCAAATAAACGTGTGTTTAATGATAATAAACTGACAGACCACCATGCACTGATTCCTTTTAAGCCTCTTCCTGCCAATGTTTCTAATGATGAAAAGAAAATATTTGATCTTGTTTTAAAACGATTTGCAGCAGCATTTCATCCGGATTGCGAATTTGAGCAGACAAAGATAATTACTGAATTTTCTAATGAAACATTTAAAACATCTGGAAAAGTTATTTTGTCTTATGGTTGGAGAAGTGTATATGGTGAGCAGGATAAAGAAAAAAGTTTTGATAAAAACAGTGATTTTATTTTAAAAAAGAGTAAATTACCAATAACAGATGATAAAAAGGAAAAAAGTAAGAAAAAGCATAGTGAAGTTCAAATAATTCCACCTCTTATAAAAGGTGATCCTGCAAAGTTAGACAAGGTAATTCCTGAAGAAAAACAGACAGTCCCTCCGCCTGACTATACCGATGCACTTATGTTGAAAGATATGACAAATCCTGGAAAATTTGTTTCTGAAAATCAGATTAAACAATTATTTCGTGGTGAAGTTGGAATCGGAACCCAGTCCACCAGAGCTCAGATAATTGAAACTCTTCTTTCTCGTGAATATGCAGGCAGATCAGGTAAAACTATTATTGCAAGAGAAAAAGGGGTCTTTCTTATTGAAACACTTAGAAAAACTCAAACTTCAACAGTTTTGACATCTCCTTCAGAGACTGCAAGATGGGAAACAAGTCTGAATAAAATAGCACTTGGTGAACAGACTGATGCCCGATTTTTAAATCATGTAAAAGAGTTTGTGACAAATTCTGTAAATGAATTAAAAATTGCTCAATTTGATCAAACAGTTTTAAAGAATCGTCTACCTGCCAATAATTTGAAATTTAATAAAACTGAAAAAAATGCACAAGCTTTAAAAAAGAAATCTGAAATTATTGAGTGCCTTTGTCCTGTATGTGGTGTTAGCCTGATCGAAGGTAAAAAAGGATATGGATGTTCCAACTGGAAACCTGAAAATGGTGGATGCTCTTTTGTTATTTGGAAAAATATTTTCGGGAAAAAACTTACAAAAAAAAATGTAAAAACCCTGCTGAATGGCAAAATATCCCGTTCATATGTCTTTAAAGGGAATGATAATAAAAAATTTAAAGGGAAAATGAAAATGAGTAAGAAAAATTCTAATCAATTTGTAATTACCATTATTCCGGATATTGTGGACACTACTAATTTTTTAATGGTTATGCCATGTAAAAGCAACTGCGTTTCAGTTTGAATTTTAAATAAAACAATTGCTGTTACCCTATTCAAATTCATGATCTTTTATGCTGATATAGGAATAAGGCATCTGATAATAATTAAAAAAACTGCTTATTTTATTGGATGTTGTTTCTAAAATTCTTGATAAATTAATGCCAACAGCCAAATAAATATTTCTATGGTTTGATTCAGATAAATTACCATAGCCTCTTGTATAATATCCGGCATGCAATTCAAAATATTCTAAAAAAGTATTTTTAAAAATTGTTATTCCACTAAATTTTAATGCTATAAGAAATTTCATGTTTTCATAATCTGTTATAATGTCACTTTGAATATTTTTGGGGACATATTCAACACGAAGATCTATTAAATCATCAAGATCAGAATTTAAATATAAGCAATAGCCTGTAAAAGCCCCAATACAATTCATTACCATATCTTCATAAGAAAAGCCGTGTTTATCGCTAAAAGAATCTCCAATCTCCATTAAAGTTGTAAGTCCAAAAGATGAAATTGCTCCAAAACAAGCTGCTTCATAAACATTATATCCCCATTTCTCATACAAATAAGCAAGGCCTCTATGGCAAAAATATGCAGTAAACAAATGTCCCATCTTATCTGCTCCCCCATATTTTGTATCTGCTTTAAACCAGTTTTCATTATGCATTTTGGGAGTTTGATTACCATAATCCCAAAATGAAATTCCCCAAATAGTTATAAACCCTGATAGTGAAATATTGGTATAAAATAGTTTATCTTCTTTTGATAAACTATCAAGAGCAATACACACGCTGCCAAAAGAGAATATAATTAAAAAACAGATAATTAAAAAAAATATTTTTATCTTCATTTTGCAGTTAATTTTAATTCAGTTTAAAATATTTCTAATCGATAGCGTTCCATTCTGCCATGACAGAACTTAATCTCAACAGTAACAATTATTCAAAAATAAGTTTGTTACTTAGAAGAAGAAGGTTATCATGAAATGAAATTTTTTTCTGTGTTCAAGGATAGAAATTATTTTGACTGTAAGCATATATCTTTGTATTCTGAGAATCAAGATCAATTTTTAACATAGAAATAGAGATAAAAAATATTGATGTATTTGAAATATTTAAGAAAGATAAAAAAATATTGACTATTTATTATTCAAAATATAAATTAATTTAAAATATATAATAAAAAAGTATTTTAGTTAACGGAATGCAGTGAAAATCTGTAACGTACCCAACGCTGTAACTGGAAAATCTTTTTTTTTTTGCATGTTTTTGCAGTAAAATGTAAAAATGTCACTGCTTTTTATTAAGTGGGAAGACAGCATTTTAAAAAAAATCCAGAAGTCAGAAGACGAACTAAAAATATAATTTATAAATCTGAAGGCAAAGGGTTTTAACGATTTTTTTTCGTTAAAACCCTTTTTTTATTTAAAGGAGATAAGATGAAAACCCAGATAGAGCTGGCAAAAGAGGGGATTATTTCAAAACAGATGAAAAGAGTTGCAGAGGAAGAGGGAATTTCTGTTGAAATAATAAAAGAGCGTGTTGCAAAAGGTGAAATAGTTATAGCAAATCATCCTAAAAGACAAAACCAGAGAATTGTAGGAATAGGTATGGGGCTCAGAACCAAAGTGAATGCATCAATAGGTACTTCATCTGATATTTGTGACATTGATGCTGAAATAAGAAAAGCAAAGGCAGCAGAAGAAGAAGGAGCAGATACTCTAATGGAGCTTTCCGCAGGGGGGGACCTTGATGCTATTAGAAGGGCTGTTTTGGCAAATACCAATCTTCCTGTTGGGAATGTGCCCTTATATCAAGCATTTAAAGAAACAGGAAGAAAATATGGAGATCCGGGAAAGCTTGACCCTGAATTTTTATTCGATCTTATTGAAAAACAGTTAGATGATGGAATAAGCTTTATGGCTATCCATTGCGGAATAAACAGATATACAATAGAACGTTTAAGAAAACAAGGGTACAGATACGGGGGGCTTGTTTCAAAAGGCGGGACTTTTATGGTTGCGTGGATGGATAGAACAGGTAAGGAAAATCCATTGTATGAACAGTTTGACAGAGTATGTGCATTAATGAAAAAGTATGATGCAGTGCTCTCTTTGGGAAATGGCATACGAGCCGGAGCAATTCATGACAGTCATGATCGTGCTCAGATGGCTGAAATGATAATAAATTGTGAATTAGCTGAAACAGGTCGTAATTTAGGATGTCAGATGATGGTGGAAGGACCGGGTCACGTTCCTTTAGATGAGATAGAAGGCAATATTATGCTTGAAAAAAGAATGAGTGGAAATGCTCCATACTATGTTTTAGGACCTATACCTATGGATTCAGGAGCAGGGTATGATCATGTTGTTTCTGCAATAGGAGCTGCAAATTCGACACGTTACGGAGCAGATCTTATATGTTATATTACTCCAGCAGAGCACCTTGCACTTCCAAATGAAAGTGATGTAAGAGAGGGAGTAAGGATAACCCGTCTTGCAGTTCGTATAGGAGATATTGCCAAATATCCTGAAAGACGGGATAATGAAAAATATGCAGCAATGTCAAGACGTGATATGAGGTGGGGTGATCTGGAAAAATATCTTATGTTTCCGGATATTGCAAAGAAGATTCGTGAAGAACGTGAGCCTGAAAATAAATCAACTTGTACCATGTGTGGTGATTTTTGTGCCATGAAAAAAGGAATGGAAGTTTTTAAGTCAGACATAGCTTCTCACAAAAAGATGAAGTAATTTTTTTAATTAATTTCAGATCCCAAAAGTTTAGGAAACAGCAGGAAACTGTTTCAATATTTTTGGGATTTCAGATCGACAGGCGCATGCAAAACGCTAATTTATCCAATTTCTGCGTTAAAAAATAAATTTAA
>DAOWNP010000156.1 GCA_030642545.1 Desulfobacteraceae bacterium
CTAAAAGACACTTATGCTGAAAAAGATTTGGAATCTGCAATTTTAAAAGAGATAGAAAACTTTTTAATAGAACTTGGAGTAGGTTTTACTTTTGTAGCCCGCCAAAAACGAATGATAATAGACAATACCGATTTCAATCTTGATTTACTCTTTTATCATCGCAAATTAAAAAGATTGGTAGCAATAGATTTGAAAATAGGAAAATTTAAAGCGAGTTATAAAGGTCAGATGGAATTGTATTTACGCTATCTTGAAAAATATGAAACAGAAGAAGGTGAGCAAACACCAATAGGTTTAATTTTTTGTACCGAAGGCAATCAGGAACAAATAGAGCTTTTGCAATTAGATAAAGCTAATATCAAAGTTGCAGAATACATTACTCAATACTTGCCAAAAGAATTGCTGGCTAAGAAACTACATCAGTTTACAATTACAGCAAAACGACTTATTGAAAATAGAAAACTGGATTAAATATGATCTTAAACAACGATAATAAATACAATACCTTCGCCAAATTGAAAAACAAGAGAAAATCAACTTTTTCGTAATCTATAATATTGATTTTGTTTGTTTTTTCAAAAGTACCTTTTGGTTAAAATCAGCCAAAATATAAAGTGACGAAAGTATTATAAACTATTTTTAATGTTAAAAATAATTTTATTTAAACACAAATTATTTCTTCTTTAGCATGGGTTAAAACTTTTGGTCCATCATCTTCCATTACATAAGTATTTTCTATACCAACAGCTCCATCAGGCAGTACAAATTTTGGTTCTATGGCAAAGGTCATTTTTGGTTCTATTTTCATATTAAAATTTTTTGCAAAAACAGGAGGTTCATCAAGCTCAAGACCCACTCCATGACCTATAAATTTTACCTGATCACAACCTGAGCCCATAAAATGTTTGCCAAACCCGGTTTCTGCAGCAAGCTCAATAGCTTTATCATATATATCGGCACAGTTTGTTTGTGGTTTTATTGCTTTTACAATTTCTTTTTGTATCATAAGAGCTGCTTTATGAGCATCAGTGATATCTTTTGCAGGTTTTCCTATTGCAAACATTCTTGTTGCATCCGCTGTATAACCATTTACCACACAGGTATAATCAATATATATAATATCGTTTTTATTAATTTTTTTCCATCCTGCACCGTGAGGATTGTTTGCAGGAGAAACTCCTGCCCCGCCAACAGGTCCGTCAAAAAAAGTAGGAATAGCCCCGCTTTTCCCTGAAACAAGATTTCCCATAAAAAAGTTTTGATCAAATGATCTTAACTGACAGCAGCCACTATACCCTCTTTTACGCATTTGTGCTTCAAAAAGACTTGCAAGCTCAACCTCTGTCATATCAACTTTAAGCATCTCAGGAACTTTTTCAAAAACTTTATCAAGAACAGAACAGGAATGTTCTAACAGCTGGATTTCATAATCAGATTTTATTTTTCTAATATCTCTTATTATGCTTGAAATATCTATAAATTTTGATTCATTAAATATCTTCATTAAAAAAGCACAGGTATTGTAAGGTAAAACATCTAATTCCAAACCTGTATTTTTAAAATCTGTATGACCTGTTTTTTTTATAATTTCAGGAAGCAGTTTCATGCTTTTGAGTTCTACAATATTTTTAATAGAAGACTCTTTTTTTGCCCTTTGAAAACTTTTTCGTATCATTAGTACAGGCTCTTTGTCACAGGGTATAAAAAGATAGCCGTTTTGTGATGTTCCTGTTAAATAAAACAGATCTGTATGTTGTGTAATTAAAGCACTGTTACAATTTCCATCACAAAGTTTCTTCTGGAATTTTTCAATTCTTGATGAAATCTCATTAAAAGGGGTATATTGATGTAAATCCATAAAATATTTCCTTTAAATTTTAAAAAGCAATTACTTATTATCAATTGAAGTAATAAAGTTCAGTTCCTAACTATATACTGTTGTTTTGAATTGTGTCAAAATTAAAATCAGGTTTATGATAAGCTATAATATTGTTTTGAAAATAACAGGAGGATAAGAATGAGTAAATATAACATAAAGTTTAAAAAGAGTGGAAAAATAATTTTAATGTTTGGTTTTATCTGTTTTTGCATCTGTTCTGATACTTTTGCAAAAACATTTAAAATAGCAAGTTATAATGTTCAAAATCTCTTTGATCTTCATAAAGATAAAACTGAATACAGAGAATATATTCCAGATACAGGCTTTGGATGGACAAAAAATACAGCAGCTCTAAAATATCTGAATATTACCCGTGTGTTAAAAGATATAAATGCAGATATTATATCTCTTCAGGAAGTTGAATCAGTCAAAGCTCTCCTTTATTTACGTGCTGTACTTAAATCAAAGGGAACTTTATATCCTTATTTTGCTATTGCTGATTTAAAACCTACCACTGTAAAATGTGCTTTGTTATCTAAGTTTCCTGTTATAAAAAATAAAGAGGTGGTTGTTTCAGGATCTCTTTCAAGAAATATCCTCAGAACAGATATAGATATATCTGGGAATAATTTAATTGTTTATGTAAATCACTGGAAATCTAAAAAAGGGCCTGAGAGTTTGAGGAAAAAATATGCAAATGCTTTAAAAAAAGAGATAGATCAATTAGAAACAGATGCAGATTTTGTTTTAACCGGGGATTTTAATTCAAATTATAATGAATATATTACTTTTGTTAATAATGTTAAGTTAAATAATACTAATAAAAGAACAGGAATTAATCATATTTTAATGACAATCAAAAATAATAAATTAGTAGATGAACGTTTATTGGTAAAACAGAGATCAAATAAATACTTATATAATTTATGGCTTGAAATTCCTTATAAATACAGGTGGTCATATAATTTTTTTGGCCGTAAGAGCACTCCTGATCATATCATTTTATCAAAAGGTTTGTATGATAATAAAGGAGTGTCTTACAAAGATAACTCTTTTAATAAATTTACACCTCATTATCTTTTTAAAAACAGAGGAGTGTTTAACTGGAAAAGAGCGAAAAGGGGCAGGGGGAAACATCTTGGTATGGGGTTTTCTGATCATCTTCCCATATTTGCTTTATTTACAACTACTCCTTTTGTATTAAAAACAAAGTAAGGATAATCTCATATTTACTGCACATAAAAATGTGCAGTAAATATGAGATTATGTATTTTCTAAAACTCTATATTTTTCGGGGTTCTGGGAAAAGGTATTACGTCTCTTATATTTGAGACTCCTGTAACAAGCATTAACATTCGTTCAAAACCAAGACCAAAACCGCTGTGTTCTACACTTCCGAATCTTCTTGAGTCAATATACCACCAGTATTCATCTTTGTTTATGCCCATTTCATCAAAACGTTTTTCAAGAACATCAAGACGTTCTTCCCGCTGGCTGCCACCCACAATTTCGCCAATTCCCGGTACAAGAATATCCATGGCTGCAACAGTTTTGTTGCCATCATTTATTCTCATATAAAACGGTTTAATCTCTTTGGGATAATCAAAAATTATAACAGGTTTCTTAAAATGTTTTTCTGTTAGATATCGTTCATGTTCAGAGCAAAAATCATGACCTGCTTTTACTTCAAATTCAAATTTGTTTTTTGTTTTTAACAAAATATCTAAAGCATTATTATAGGGAATGCGTAAAAAATCTTGAGAAGTAATACTATCTAAGGTTTGCATAAGGTTTTTGTTTACAAATTTTGCAAAAAGATTTAAATCTTCTTTGCAGTTTTCTATGATATGATTTATAAGATATTTTATAAAAATTTCTGCAATATCCATATTGCTATGAAGCCCGCAAAAAGCCATTTCAGGTTCAACCATCCAAAATTCTGCTACATGGCGGCTTGTATTTGAGTTTTCTGCTCGAAATGTAGGTCCAAAAGTATATACATCTCCTAATGCAAGAGCAAACATTTCAGCTGATAGCTGACCAGAAACAGTAAGATTTGCCTGTTTTCCAAAAAAGTCATCATCATAGCCCCGGCAATTTTCAATAAATTTTTTATTTATAAAATCAAGGGTTGTAACTTTAAACATTTCACCGGCACCTTCACAATCAGAACCTGTTAAAACAGGAGTATGAACGTAAACGAAACCTCTTTCTTTAAAAAATTTATGTACAGCAAATGAGAGTTCAGAGCGAATTCTAAAAACTGCTCCATATTTGTTTGTTCTTGGTCTTAAATGAGCTATTGTTCTTAAAAATTCATCTGAATGACGTTTTTTTTGAAGTGGATATGATTGTGGTGCAAGGCTTATTACTTCTATTTTTTCAGCTATAATTTCTTTTGCCTGTTTTCCTCCTTTGGATTCAACTAACTGACCTGTTATGGATACAGCAGAACCTGTGGTAAGAGAATTTATTATACTGGCATCTTTAATGGTATTATCAACTATGATCTGCATATTACTTATGCATGATCCATCATTAACTTCTAAAAAAGAAAACTTTTTCGAATCCCTTTTAGTTCTTATCCAGCCTTTAATCAGTACTTGTTTATCTGTTTGTTTATTATTTATCAGATTTAGAATTTTAGTTCGTTTCTGATCTTTTTGTTTTATATTCATAACCTCAAATCCTGTTATTATAAATCTTTTAAAAGATGGTTAGAAGGTGATTTTTTTATAGTTGAATAGAAATCATTTAGAATTTTTGAAAAAGCCTCAAGCTCTTTGGACTGTGTATAGGGTAGTGTTACGGATCCATTTTTGTCAATTGCGTTTAAAACAAATTCTACGCTTATTTTGTCTGTATCAATGGCTGGGATATAGCCTGGTTGTTCTTTTTTTTCTACAACTGTTTGTGTTATAATTTTACTTTTTGTTAAAACCAGTAAAACCTGTTCTAATATATGCTCTGGTATGTTTAGTTGATCACTTATTTTATATAGAGTTAACGGCTTATTTGCATCTGAGAAATTTTTTACTATAACATATGTTGTTTGCAGAGCTAATTTTTTTTTCAGCCAAAGACTTAGTTCTTTTGTTTTATTAAAAAACTCATACTTATTAATATTTTCAAATGCATATGATAATTCTGCTCCAAAAAGAACTATAAGCCAGCTTAACTGCAGCCATATTAAAAAAAGCGGAAAAGCAGAAAAACTTCCATAGATAGCGTTATATTTTGAAACACCTACCTGAAAGCTTATATAGGTGATTTGAACAATCTGGTATAATGATCCTGCTATAATTGCCCCGAGTATACCAGCTGTAGCATTTATTTTTTTATTAGGTATGAAAAGATATATTATCGTAAAAAGTATCCAGATAATCAGATGTGGGAGAAATTTAAAAAAAATCGTAAGAAAAGGACCTATTCTATATAAAAATGTGGTATCTTTTGTAAACATTGTAACTTTTGCAATTAAAAAAACTATAGCACTATTATAAAGAATAAAAAGGAGAGGTGCTATTATTGTTAAGGAAAGATAGTCACTGAACTTTCTTCCAAAAGAACGCTGTTTTCTGATTTTCCATATTTTATTTAAAGAACTTTCAATATACCCAAACACTTTCATTACAGACCAGATAAGAAAAATAGCTCCAATTCCTGCAATCATCTCTTCTTTTGTGTTATCAATAAGAGTTTTTGCAAAATTTATAACCTTGAAAATTATTTCTTCCTGACCTGCAAAATTTTCCAGCAAACGTTTTTCCAGAATTTTTTCAAATCCAAATCCCTTTGCTATTCCAAAAACTAAAGCTGCAATAGGGACAACTGATAAAAGAGAATAAAATGTTAAAGAAGAAGCCATTAAAGGGCATTCATCTTTAAAAAATTTTTTAAAACTCAGTAATAAAATCCTTAAGATTTTTACTATTAATGACTTATGAAATGAAAGTTTATCTAAATGGATGCTCCAAATATCGGATGTAAAAAAGTTGATATATTTTTGCATTTGACTTAGCTGCTTTTTATAATTAATGTTTTATTAAGATAAATATTAATTATAACCTTTGTATTGTTAATTTCAATAGTTATTTGTCGACAGGCGCATGCAAAACGCTAATTTATCCAATTTCTGCGTTAAAAAATAAATTTAA
>DAOWNP010000352.1 GCA_030642545.1 Desulfobacteraceae bacterium
ATCAAAAGAGCCAGCTATTCCATCTGTTTTTGAGTTTTCAGATCGAACAAATCTAACCCCAATCTATGTGCCTATTTGTAGAAGTTATTTCATCCACGTCCCTAAAAATCAAACTATAAAAAATAATAGTTTTTTTATAAAAAAAAAGGTATTCTGTCGACAGGCTGCCTGCGGAATGAAAACTTCTTCTGTGTTTAAGGCAAAAAAACAATTTAATCGCAGACATACCAAGTTATATTTTCCAGATTAAATTTATTTTTTAACGCAGAAATTTGGATAAACTAACGTTTTGCATGTGCCTGTCGAAAAAGAACAGAATACCCCAGCAAATCTATGCTCTGAAAACTTTTTTTGCAGCAGGTCCCCTGTTTGTATCTTCTACTTCAAACGTTACATGTTCTCCCTCTGCTAAAGTTCTAAAACCTGTCATATCTATTTCTGAATAATGGACAAAAATATCTCCGCCCTCTTCCTGCTCAATAAATCCAAAACCTTTTTTATCACTAAACCATTTTACAACACCGTCTGCCATGATACTACTCTCCTTTCAAAACATAAATCACTATTAAATTAAAAAAGATTATTAATAAACCATGATTAGTTATAAAATCATATGAAATAAGCTGCTACCTATCTTCTATATATATTAAGAAATAAAACCAAATTAAGAAATAAAATCAACTCTATATACACAGATTTTCGTGCGAAAAAACTGCGACAAGCTTAAATATAATATATTTAAGTAAAAATATTATTAAGTTAGGATTCTTACATGTTTTTGAAAACATATAATCTAAATTTACACGCTATTTAAAATAAAAGAGGGGGAAATAATATACCTGATTATATAGAAAGTTAATAACATCAAATTTTTACGAATTTTATCATGGTAATGATAAATTACTATTCATCCATATAAAAAAATCCGATTAAAACAAAAAAATATGTATACTATTTTCTCTGTTTGAATTTATTATTTACACCACTATAATTTGAAACAAATCACTTAGATAGGTATAGCTCTGAAACAGATAGCCATAATTAACTTAAATCCAACTCTTTTTTTTAACTTTTTATTTTCTTATAACAAAAGATTTTTTTCTTGGCAACTAAAAATTCAAAAAAAATATTATTTTTTTGAATTTGTAAAATAATTGGTTTCATATATTCTCTTTCTATGATCTGCCGCAGAATTTAACACACTGACATGAACATCAACATAATCAAATATTTTTGCTTTTTTTTTGCCTTTAGAAGGTCTCAACACTCTGCCTATATATTGTAGCAAGCGCCCGCTAAACCTGATAGGAGTTACAAGAAACAAGGTTGAAAACTCCTTGCAGTCAAAACCTTCTCCTATTAGCTGACCTGTTGCTATAAGTATTTTAATTTTACCACAGTTTAAATCTTTTATTATTTTCTGCCGTAAAACAACACTTAAATCACCTGTGAGAATTTCTGATGAAATATCATGTTTGTATTTTAAAAAAGATTGTATTGTTTCACAATGTTTTTTCCTGTCTGACAGTACAAGTATAATCCCGACTGTATCATTAAATTCCTCTACGATATCTGATACTATCATGTAATT
Organism: Desulfobacteraceae bacterium; assembly: GCA_030642545.1. Classification (GTDB taxonomy): domain Bacteria; phylum Desulfobacterota; class Desulfobacteria; order Desulfobacterales; family DAOWNP01; genus DAOWNP01. Next base: position 1,592 of record DAOWNP010000352.1, read on the forward strand.
TCTTTCATCATCTGCTGTAAGTTCTGACATCATCTTACTATAATACACAGCAGGATCAAAAAACGGCTTAAATGATGTTTCTCTAAATATTATTTCTCCTGATAAAATTTCACCTTTTTCAATAAGATTAATTTTTTCAACCTTATGGTGCATATCACCCAGGTACCAAAAAATTAACTTTGATAGCTTATCTCTTCTAAAAAGAGTTGCACTAAGACCTAACAAGTATTTCGTATCAAAGGCACTCACAGCTTCAGTAAATGTACGAGATGGTGTCCTGTGACATTCATCTACTATCAGATACCCAACCTTACAGAAAATCATAGATGCATGTTTATAAATACTTTGTACCAATCCTACGGTTATTGTTTTATCAAAATCAAGTTTCCCGCCACCTATCAAACCTATCTCTTTTGCAGGAATCTTCAAAAATTTATTAATTTGAGCAATCCACTGGAATGCTAACTCTTTTGTGTGAACAACAATCAAAACAGGCTGGCTGCGTTTTGCTATCATATATAAAGCCATAATAGTTTTACCAGAACCTGTTGGAGCACATAATGTCCCAAAGTCTTTTACAAGCATAGCATTTACCGCTTTTTGCTGAAAAGATTTAAGTGTTCCATAAAATTTAAATTGTCTTTTTGTACACAACCTGCGATTATCTGTTAATTTATATGATATTTTCAAGTCTTTACATAAAAGTATAAACTGCCTTGCATACCCCCTTGGAATAAGTACTGATCCGTTTTCTTTTATGTCATAAAATTCTAATAATCGCTCGGTATTACCGTTCCATCTGCCTGTCTTGTTATTTTCCTCCCACTTGGGATTGGATAATGTTAATTTTTGTTTAATTGTTTCTAAAAAATCCTCAGAAATATTATCAATTTTAATTTGATTTGTTATTGTAATAAAGAGAGTGCTTATCATTTTAATAAAACTTTAAGATATAAGAATCTGCCGACAGGCGGATGCAAAACGCTAATTTATCCAAATTTCTGCGTTAAAAAATAAATTTAATCCTCGGAATACAAC
>DAOWNP010000158.1 GCA_030642545.1 Desulfobacteraceae bacterium
AAAGTCATAAGTATATTACTTATGTATTACCTTAAGTTTTATAACTATAATAAAGGATAACAATATGGATAAATCTAATGATAAAACCAGGGTTGTTATATTAACCAGTAATTTTAAAATTACTGGTAATATATATAAATTTAAAGATGTTCGCTTAACTGATTATATTTCTGAGGCAGGTTCTTTTATTGCTGTAACTTCTGCTATGGTTGAAGATCTTTTGGGGCATCATATTTTAAACAGTGATTTTCTTAATATTTTAAAAAATAGTATTGAAATTATATTTCCAGAAGATCAATTAGAAAAAAATTAGAACAAATAAATGACACAAAAATTTATTCTACTTCTTTGTTTGGTAAATTGGAGGATTTTATGGCAATACTTGATAAGGTGTTTAAAACAGCAATGAAAAACAGGGCATCTGATATACATGTTGTACCACAAGAACCTTTTATACTAAGAAGATTTGGCAAATTAATTAAATTAAAAAACAGTCCTCTTACACCTAAAAATACTATGCAGGTGATAACTGAAATTCTTACACCTGAACAAAAAGATATTTTGGAAAAAAACATGCAGCTTGATTTTTGTTATGAAATACCTGGAACAGGTCGTTTTCGTGGTAGCGTGATGGCTCATAATAATGGGTATGGGGCAGTTTTCAGAACAATTGCCGAAAAAATTCCTGTTTTGTCTGAATTGGGACTGCCTGATACATTATATAAAATGCTTGAAAATCACCAGGGGCTTATTTTGGTAACAGGAGCATCAGGGCATGGTAAATCAACTACTCTTGCTGCTATGATTGATCATATAAACACAAACAAGGCACTCCATATTTTAACAGTTGAAGATCCCATTGAATTTGTTCATCCTTTAAAAAAAGGGGTCGTTAATCAAAGACAATTAAATACAGGTACATTGTCGTATAGTAATGCATTAAAAGGGGCTTTGCGTGAAGATCCTGACATTATTATGATTGGAGAACTAAGAGACTTAGATACAGTCTCCCTTGCTATTTCAGCTGCAGAAACAGGTCATCTTGTCTTGGGAACACTCGCTACATCAAGCGGTCCTAAAACTATTGATCGTATTATTGATGCATACCCTCCTGATGAACAGTGTCAGATAAGAGCAATGCTCAGTGAATCTTTAAAAGCTGTAATTACTCAAAGACTTATTCCTGCAATAGATGAAAAAAGTATGGTTCTCGCTTCTGAAATACTTATAGGCTCAATGCCTTTGGCAAATCTTATACGTGATGAAAAAACTTTTCAGATCCATTCTTTGATGCAGACCAGTAAAAATATTGGAATGCAAATTATGGATGAGCATATTATGGAGTTGCTTGAAGAGGGAAAAATCACACCTCATAATGCTTATATAAATAGTAATGAAAACAAATTGTTTGAATCTTATTTAGATAAAAAAAGTGATTAGGAGTTTTTAAAAATTATTAAAAATTTATCTGTTTTTAAAAAGAGGTTTATATTATGGCTGTTATAGATACCTATTTTAAAGAGATGTTTGAAAAAGGAGCAAGTGATCTTCACATGGTGATTGGTTTTCCACCTTTGATTAGATCTCGTGGAGAGCTTGTACCGCTTGATTTTCCTGTGCTTACCAGCCAATCTAATAAAGAAATTTTATTTGAAATATTGTCTGATAAGCAGCAAAAATATGTTGCGAAATATCTTGATTTTGATATGGCTTATGCACTTGAATCTGTGGGCAGATTTCGTTGTAATTATTTTTATCAGCATAGAGGAATAGGTGCTGTATTTAGAATTATTCCTACAGAAATATTGACACTAAAGCAGTTGAATATGCCTGAAACTGTGAAAAAAATATCTGATTTTCAAAAAGGTCTTGTTTTGGTTACAGGACCTACAGGCAGTGGTAAATCAACTACTCTTGCTGGAATGATTAACTACATAAATGAAACACGGGCAGCACATATTATTACTATAGAAGATCCACTTGAATTTGTTCATAAAAACAAAAAATCTATTTTTTCCCAAAGAGAGATTGGTACTCATGCCAAAAGTTTTGCAGATGCTTTAATGGTTGCCAGTCGTGAAGATCCGGATATAATTTTAGTAGGAGAAATGCGGGATCTTGAAACCATATCTCTTGCTCTTACCTGTGCTGAATTGGGAATTTTAGTTTTTGGAACTCTGCATACCAATAGTGCTGCAAAAACTATTGATCGTATTATTAATGCTTTTCCTGCAAATCAGCAGAATCAGGCAAGAACCATGTTGTCTGAATCTTTAAAAGCTGTAATTGCTCAGCAGCTGCTTAAAACCAAAGATGGGAAAGGACGATGTGCAGCAGTTGAAATTTTGATAGGGTCTAAAGCACTTGCCAGTATGATAAGAGATGGCAAGATTTCGCAAATATGCTCTATTATTGAAACAGGTATGAAAGCCGGTATGCAGAGCATGGATCAGCATATAAAACAGCTTTTGGATGAAGACAAAATTACAAGGGAAGCAGCTTTTGAAAAAGCAATAGATAAAAATCTGTTTGCTGAAGAAGATGGTAATTTCTTATAATTAAGAAAAAAATATTTTTATTGTAAAGTGTTTTTAAGCTGTTGTCGGATTGCCCTGGGTTGTTGTATAAGGAATGGTTGACAGATCTTAATAAATATGATGGCATAATTTACAGGTAAATAAAAAAAGTATGTTTTCTTGACAAATCGTGAATAATTATGTAGCGAAATTATTTATACTTTTTACTCGTCAAAATTTAAGATAAATGGTTTTAATAGATTTATAAACTTTATAATATATTATTAAGGAGATTCCTATGAATGAGTTTAAAAAAATACTTTTCCCTGTAGATCTTTCAAAAACATCTGGGAAAATAGTTTCCCATGTTCAGATGATGGTTGAAAAATTTGATGCAGAACTTCATCTTCTTTTTGTTGCAAGGGTTCTTAATCACTATCAGGGGATGTATGTTGATGTAGTGGCGATAAATCAGTTCGAAAAATCTGTTGTAACCGGTGCAACAAAGAGGTTGGAAGAATTTAAAAATGAACATTTTAAATCTGTTTCTATTGTGAAAGCTGAAGTTGTAACAGGAGATATCTCAAATCAAATTTTAAAATATATAGTGGAAAAAGAGATTGATTTAATTATTTTAGGTACACATGGGCGAAAGGGTTTGGAGAAAATTGTTTTTGGTTCAGTGGCTGAGCGTATATCAAAAATATCTCCTGTTCCGGTTATGTTGATAAATCCTTACAGAAAAGTTTCAGATGTACATATTTGATAATACAGTTAAGGAACGCGGAGGTTATTTTATCCACGTTCCTAAAACTTATGTTTTAAATTAGATTAATCCTTGATAGTATTATGATTTTCTATGTATGTTAAGGAGAAGAAAGTGATAAGTTATGATTAAAATTATAACAAAACAGCATAAAATCATATTATCTGTTGTTATATTAATTAGTTTGTTTTTTAGCTATTTTTATATCAACCAAACATTTTATGATCATATTTATATATATTTTAATCAGGATGACCCTGAAATTGTTTATTATAAACAATTTCAGGAGATATATGGAAATGAAGAGCTTGGATTAATTGTTTTTAAAACAGAAGATATTTTTCAAAACGAGTATTTGAGTATTATTAATAATATTACACAAATGCTTGAAAATATGCCTGGAATTCAAAGGACATTTAGTATTACCAAGGCAGAAGAAGCGGTGGGAATTGATGATGAGATTAGTTTTCAAACAATTATACCCGAGGGGTATCTTTCTGAAAAAAATCTCAAAAATGTAAAAAACAATGTTTTGAAACATGCTGTACTTGTAAATAATCTTATATCAAAAGATGCTACAACGACTGCTGTAATGATAGAGTTTGGCTCTGTTCTTTCAAATGATGAAAAAGGAGTAATTCTTTCTAAGATAAAACAAAAAGCAAATGCTATTGCAGACAATAGAGTTGATTTAAGATATTCAGGTATTCCTTTTTTAGAACATGAAATGAATATATTGACAAGACATGATAATGCTAAATTTACACCAGTAATATTATTAATAATCTTTATTATAGTGGCGTTGCTTCTTAAAAATGCTACTCTCTCTTTTCTCTGCATGGTAAATATTTTACTGGTTAGTATATGGGGGATAGGGTTTCTAACCTTGTGTGGTGAAAGCATAAATATGGTAACGGTTATTATTGCTCCTGTTCTTTTAGCTGTTTCAGTTGCTGATTCTGTTCATATCTTATCACATTACAAAGAAATTTTTTTAAATAACGGGTATGATCATAAAAGTTCAATTCGTATTGTGATAAAAGATTTATGGAAACCTTGTCTTTTGACCAGTCTTACAACAGCAGCAGGATTTGCTTCTTTTATAACCAGTGATATCAGACCTGTTGTGATAGTTGGTATCTTTATTGCCATAGGTGTTATGATAGCTTTTGCTTTGACAATTATTTTTTTGCCTGCTGGTATGATGCTATTTAAGAGTATTTATAAACCATCTGAAAAAGACAGGTATATATCAGGATTAAAAGATAGTCATCAGCAAAAAAATGATCTGTTTTCAAAAATATTAACTAGAATAGCACATTTTAATATTGCTCATTATAAATTGATTTTTATCTGTTTTTTCATATTTGTAGTTATGAGTTTTATAGGTATAAAAGAAATGAGTTATGAAACAAATTTTGCAAATTATCTTCCAGATGATAACAAAATAAAGATGGATATTAATTTTATAGAAAAAAATCTTTTTGGGACTGTCCCTATAGTTTTACTTATAAAGGCAAATAAAAAAGAGAATGACTTTACTCATTCTGCAAGCTTAAAGCTTATTGATGATCTTCAAAGCAGTTTAATGAAGGTTATGTCAGATAGTTTCACGTCATCGTTTTCTGTGGCAGATTATCTAAAAGAGATCAACCGTGCATTTAATGCAGGGGATGAAAACTATTTTACAATTCCTGAAAATGATCTTGATATAATAGATTATTATGAAATAGGTAATGATGATACATTAAACAGAATAATTTCTTCAGATAAAATGGAAACAAGAATATCCTTTAACAGCCATTTGACGTCAAACAAAAATTCAACGATAATAAGTGAATTCCTGAAAAAGTTTGTAAAGGAAAAATTTAAAGATAAATTCTCCTATCGATTTACAGGAATGTCAACGTTGTATGTTGTAATGGATGAAAATCTCAGAAGTAGTCAATATAAAAGCTTCGTTTCTGCATTATTGGTTATCTCATTAATGATGTTTTTTATATGCAAAAAAAAAAAACTTACAGCTATAAGTATAGTTCCTAATTTGTTTCCTATAATTGCTACTTTTGGTGTTATGGGTTGGTTTAAAATTCCGCTTGATGTAACTACTGTAATGATTGCAAGTGTTACAATCGGGATTGCTGTAGATGATACAATTCACTATCTCGTATGGTACAGAAGAAATATCTTATCTAATCTTAGTATTGAGGCATCTGTTGTAAAAACATCATTAGATGTAGGAAAACCAATAGCACTGACATCTCTTGTACTTTGTCTGGGTTTTCTTGTATTGTGCCTTGGTTCTGTTATTCCCATGAGGTTGTTTGGTCTTTTAACCTGTCTTTCTATTTTTTTTGCGTTTGTTGGTGATCTTGTTGTACTTCCTGCACTTTTAATATGTTTTAAGCCTAAAGTAGCTTAAAACTTGTATTCTATATTATACTGTTGCTTTCCAGACAATTAAAAAATATTTAAAATAACTTTTAGTCAGAGTTGAAACACTCTCGCTGAAAGCTTATCCTGTTATTGTATGGTGTTATATAAAAATGATGAATTATGAATGGTAAATTATGAATTAAGGAATTCTACTAATTTATAATTTGCAAGTAAGTTATTTCATTTTCATGTTTTGTTGTGCCTGT
>DAOWNP010000282.1 GCA_030642545.1 Desulfobacteraceae bacterium
CAAATTTAATGAAAATCTATCAGATTCAACTTTCTTTTAGAATTTCTTAAAAATCTTTTAAACCTTTCAAAATCATTTTTTTTAGATTCCTTTATATTTGTCCAGTTAGACTGCATAACTATACCATAATATTTTTCTGCAAGACTCGCATCTGATTCTCCCATCATTTCAGATTCATAAAACATCTCAGAATAATGATACACCTTAAAAAAAGGTTCTACAGGAAGAATCGGTATTATATTTGAAAAATGTAAATACTCTCCATAAAGATGCATTTCACAAGGATATTTATATAATATTTCATATATAGTTTTATCAAAAGGCTTCAGATAATCTGAATAAAAACTTTCCAATACTTTACACGACCATATAAGTGGTGAATATCCAAAATTATACAACACTCCAGAACGATTAAACAGGCTGCTGACATGTGCAGCCATTTTTTCAAATTTTTTTATGATTTTCAGATTGTATTTTTTGGAGTAAAGACGAAGCTCTTCTGAATTGTGCCGGATTGTATATGGATCTCCTTTATCAGAAAGAAAAGTTCTTTTATTAAATGGTTTTATAAAATAATTATCTGAGTCTATCCACACATAATTTTTGCATAATCCCAACCTCCAAAACTCCATTTTTATCATCTGCTGATTTAAATGCTTTGGAAAAAGCTTTGGCATCTGACCATATATTTGATATGTTTTTTCAAGTACATCCTCATCTGTTATTATTTTACATGAAACCCCTTTTAATAATTCTGAAAACCCGTTGAGATCTTCTGATGGAACACATATATACAGTAAAATATTGTCAAAGTTAAAACGGCTGATACTATCTGCCATACGCTTTGCTCTAAACATATCCTTTTTATATGATTTACATAATATAATCAGATCTTCCATGTTTTAACATCCCCACATTCTATTATAAAGATCATATTATACCATTAACTATTTCAACAATCCTGTCAGAAGAATTTGACACAGTATATAAAGAAACATCAGATCTGCCTGGCAAACCTTCTTTCTGCCATTTTAATATAAGCTCCTTCAACAGATTTGTTAATAGAGGAATATTATCAGGCAAAACAACATAATCATTTTCTATGTTTAACAAGCTGCACAATTCTGAATCTGCATCAGTAATTCCTATAACAGGACGTGAAGTTAACAGATATTCATAAAATTTGGAAGGGATATACTCATGGCAAAGGTCCCCCTGCTCACCATGGATTAATAGCAAAAGATCACACTTATACATTTCCTCCATAACCTGTTCCCTGCCTGATTTTTTGGAAACAGGATCATATTCAATACGACCATACAGATTCATTGCATACCCTATAGGATACATCTTTAAAGCTTTTTTAGAAACAGTATCTAATTCTGATCCATATATATCAATACAGATCAGGTTCTTATATTCAGGATTTTCCTGAAACAGAGCATAAAGAGATTTAATAATCTGCCCAAGATTTCTATGAGATGCAAGTGATCCAAAATAACCTATATGAATCTTATCTCTTTTTTCATAATTTACAAAGGCCGTTTTTGGAGGATTTGCACCAGGTCTTATCAGCCATGTTTTTTTATGGCCTCCATTTCGATTGCAAGCCTCTTTTATTGTATTTTCAGTAAAATAAATAATAGCTGCTGCATTATTAAATATTTTTTTCTCTAACCATTTTTTAAAAAAATAGTTCTGCCATTTTTTCTTTTCATGTTTAATTATAAGCGGATCATGAACTTCAGCAAGCCATGGAATCTTAAATATTTTATGCAGTATATAAGCTGCAAGATGTGTGCTGGGAGGTCCTGCTGTTGAATAAATAACTTCAGGATTATACCTTTTAAATATTTGAATTCCTTTTAAAGATGCAGTGATAAACCAAGACCATTGACTATCTAAATGCACAAAAAGTTTTTCTGTAATATAAAAAGGAAGACAACAAAGAGTTAAAATGGCTTTTAGTATCCTTCGTATAATTTTGTCAGATGTAATATTATTTATTATATGCCTCATTTCAAATCTAATACCTGAAGGTGCCGGAGATATAACTCTATAATGAGGAAATCTGGTATCTTTATAGCCGGTAGGAGCACTCAACACAACTGGGAGTATATTTTTTTCCATTAAAAAAGGTATGCGGTCGGTTATGGTATGACTTGCTGCTCTCCCATCCATATTAAAACAGTGAGCAAGAATAAGCCATATCCTTTTATCTTTTTCATTTTTCATAAAAACCTGTTTATCTGCAAAATTTAAGTATTAAGTATTAAAAAAAGATACAGAAATAGAGACGTTAACCTGTCTCTTGCCTGTTCCAGAGCTTTTCTACTGCTTTCAAAACATGATCAACACTAATTGACTCCATACACTCTTTGGTTTTACACTCTCTTTTAAAACATGGGCTGCAGCTTATTTCTGATCGTACTATCTCGTGCAAATCACCATATGGACCTGTCCGCCATGGTGCTGTTGCACCAAAAATTGAAACAACTTTTGTTCCTGCTGCAACTCCAAGATGCATAGGACCTGTGTCTGTGGTTACAAGAATATCTGCTTTTTCATACAAAGCAGCAAGAGTTTTAAGCGTTGTTAGTCCTGTAAAATTAAAACACGGCTTCTGCATCATGGATATAATTTCAGAAACATCACCTCTATCTGAATCTCCGCCTGTAAAAATAACCTGAGCATGAAAATCATTTATAATTTTATCTGAAAGAGCTGCAAATTTTTTTTTGCTCCATAGTTTAGTTTCCCATGTAGCCTGTGGATTTATACAGATAATTTTTTTTTTGGAGTCAACTTTTTTCTCATCAAAAAGCCGGATAATTTCTAATCTATCACTCTCTAATACAGGCAGATTGTACTCTACTCTATCTGCTTTAATTCCAATAACTTCAAGTAGTATCAAACCTCTTCTAAGAGCATGTACCTCCATACTTATTGGTTTTATTCGCTCATTATAAAAAAGATGGCTGTATTCTGCATGGTCCATTCCCCTGTCAAATCCGATTTTCCTCTTTCCCCTTGCAAGCATTACCATAGCACCACTTTTTAGAAGACCATGAAAATCAATTATCATATCATATTCTGTATCTCTTAACTCTTTTAAAAAATTACGAAGCTTTTTTAGAGATTGCCTGTATTTCCATGAAAACAGCTCTTTTATCCATTTTTTTCTTTTGGACAAAATAACCCTGTCTAATGCCGCATGCCCTTCTACTATATCTAATGCAGCCTCTTCAACAAGCCATGTTATTCTCGCATGAGGATAGTGTTTACGCATGGCATTTAAAGCAGGTAGTGTATGAATTACATCTCCAATAGCACTCATTTTTACAATCAAAATATTCATATCAGGTTATACATCTCCATACCTGCATCAAAAACCATATCAGTTGTTATTTTATGCATGCAGCTATGATCTGTTGGACACTCAGAGTTTTTACACGGACTGCATGAAACAGGTACACGCAAAATTTTGCTGTTTGTATTTGATGGAGGAGTTGCAATAAAATCTGTAGGTCCTATTACAGCTACCTGATTAATATTTAAAGCTGCTGCTGCATGCATCAGCCCTGAATCATTTGTTATAAAAAGAGAACATTTTTCTATAAGAGCAAAA
>DAOWNP010000353.1 GCA_030642545.1 Desulfobacteraceae bacterium
ATTTTTGGCAAGATTTGTAATATATTTTATGTATAATCTGCATATAGTCAGATAATTTTTTAGATTTTTATGAGATTAATTATAATGCTAACCATTTAGATGTCAAAGCAAAATGAAGTTGAGACTGATTTATAGAAGCAATCCAAATAGCAGGCTATAATATTTGGCCATCAGATGTCAAAGCTAAAAGCTATTGTCGAAATTAAAGCTAAGCCCTGATTTGTTTATGCAATTTGCAAAGGCTTTTTCTAAAAAATCTATATTAAACTCTAAATAACGGAGATTACTATGTTTGAATTTATAAAAAAAAGAGATGGTCGTATTGTCGAGTTTGACTCGTCCAGTATAACCAATGCTATTATAAAAGCCGGAAAAGCAACATGCGAGTTTAGTGACAGAGAAGCAAGAAAGCTGACTCTTAAGGTGCTGACTTTATCAAGAGATCTTAAGCTTGGTTCTCGTCCTGATGTTGAAGAGATTCAAGATATTGTAGAGAGGGTACTTTTAGATTCACCTTTTTATAAAACAGCAAAAGCCTATATTATTTATAGAGAACAACATACTCAAATAAGAAATATAACTACCAGAGCAAATGTTAATCTTGTAGAAAATTATATCCAGAAAATGGACTGGAAAATAAAAGAGAACAGCAATATGAGCTATTCTCTTCAGGGTTTAAATAACTATATATCTTCAGATATAACTTCTGAATACTGGTTAAACCGTATTTATCCTCCAGAGATAAGAGATGCTCATAAAAACGGTGATATACATATCCATGATTTGAGTCTTCTTTCAGTATATTGTGTTGGATGGGATCTTAATGATCTTTTAATGCATGGGTTTAAAGGTGTTGCAGGAAAAGTTGAGAGTGCTCCTCCCAAACATTTAAGATCAGCACTCGGCCAGATTGTTAACTTTTTTTATACACTGCAGGGAGAAGCTGCAGGAGCACAGGCTATTTCTAATTTTGATACACTTATTGCTCCTTTTGTGCGTTATGACCATTTAAATTACAAGGAGGTGAAGCAGGCTTTTCAGGAGTTTGTATTTAATATAAATATACCAACCAGAGTTGGATTTCAAACACCTTTTACAAATATAACAATGGATCTTTATGTTCCCTCAATATTAAAAGATACTCCTGTTATTATAGGAGGTGTCCTTCAGGAGGAAACATACAGTGAGTTTCAGCCTGAGATAGATATTATAAACAAAGCTTTTGCAGAAGTTATGATGGAAGGAGATGCAAAGGGAAGAGTTTTTACTTTTCCAATTCCTACATATAATATTACAGCAGATTTTGATTGGGATAATCCCAATCTTGAAGCAATATGGAAGATGACAGGTAAATATGGAACTCCTTATTTTTCAAATTTCATAAATTCTGATATGTCACCTGATGATGCAAGATCTATGTGCTGCCGATTGCGTTTAGACAATAGAACACTGCGTAAAAGAGGAGGAGGTCTTTTTGGTGCAAATCCTCTAACAGGTTCGATAGGAGTTGTTACTATCAATATGCCGAGAATAGCATATCTTTCCAAAACCATAAAAGAGTTTAAAGAGCGTTTAAACAAATTAATTCAAATGGCAAAAGAGAGTCTTACTATAAAAAGAAAGATTCTTGAAAAATTTACAACACAGAATTTATATCCTTATTCCAAATTTTATTTAAGAAATATAAAAGAAAAAAGTGGTTTATACTGGAAAAATCATTTTTCAACTATTGGAATAATAGGAATGAATGAAGCATGTATTAATTTTCTATGTGAAGATATAGCAAATGATAAAGGGCAGGAATTCGCACTTGATATTATGGATTTTATCCGCATGAAAATGGAGGAAATTCAGGATGAAACAGGAGAAATATTTAATCTTGAAGCAACTCCTGCTGAAGGAACTGCATACAGGCTTGCACTTATAGATAAAAAGCAGTTTCCAGGAATTATATGTGCAAATGAAACAGAATTTCAGAATGGGCAGGAGCCTTTTTATACAAATTCAACTCAGCTTCCTGTAAATTATTCAGACGATATATACAAAAGTTTGATGCTTCAAGATGAATTACAAACAAAATATACAGGAGGAACTGTATTTCACCTTTTTTTGGGTGAACAGGTAGAAGATATAAATACTACAAAAGCACTGGTAAAGAAAGTTGCAGAAAACTTCAAGCTCCCTTATTTTACGTTGACCCCTACATTTAGTATATGCCCTTCTCATGGTTATTTAAGTGGAGAGCATAAAAGATGTAATATATGCAAAAGAGAAACAGAGGTATATTCACGAGTTGTAGGGTATTTAAGGCCTGTAAATCAATGGAATGACGGAAAAAGAGTTGAGTTTTCCATGCGCAAGCTGTTTTCACTTGAACCAAAAATTAAAAAAGAAAAAAAAGGAAAAAAGCAGAAAAACTCTTTTTCTTTAAAAAAATCAGAAAATATAAAAGAAACAGCATAATTCATGATGAAAATCGGAGGTATGCTGAAAAATTCTTTAATAGATTATCCTGGTAAAATATCCTGTGTTATTTTTATTTCCGGCTGTAATTTCAGATGTCCGTATTGTCATAATCCCGAACTTATAAACAAG
>DAOWNP010000290.1 GCA_030642545.1 Desulfobacteraceae bacterium
GTGTCTGAAATAAGAGCTATAACATAAGGATTATTCACATATAAGGATTTATCAGTAACTTTATTTTGTATTATTGGTATTTTGGGGATAGATTCTTTTTTGTATCCTTCTACAATAATTAAATCCATATCTGTAAAATAGGGTTTTAAATTAGTAAAATTATCATTTTTTATCTTTTTTGTAATATGAATTTTTTCAGGATCTGCAATAATTACCATTTCTGCACCAGATTCCATATGACGAAAGCTGTCTTTACCTTTTTTATCTAATTTAAAATTTTTGTGAGCATGCTTTACTGTTCCAATTTTATATCCTTCTTCTGTAAGTTTTGAAATAAGTTTTTCAAGGATGGTTGTTTTACCTGAGTTTGAATTTCCAGTAAAAGATATTATCTGCGGCATAAAAAGTTCCTGCTATTTATAGTTTGAAATATCTTTTGTAAAATCCAAAAAATTTTCCTTTAATAAAAACCGCGATATAATTTCAGATACTTTATCTGCAGTATCAACTTTATATCTGCCATTTTTATCACAGCCAGCTGCTTTTTTGGAGTTTTCTACTATTGATTGTAATGATTCTGTTGTTATTTCAATATTTGTATTTATTATTAAAGTGCTGTTTTTTTCCATATTACCTGTCCTAAAATTTATTTTTTAAAAATTAATTATGAAATAAAAATCAAATTTATAAAAAAAAAGAAGTAAAGTAAAGTTGAATTTGTTTTTTTCCATGTTCCTTAGATGCTTTACAATAAATTATTGTTGTGAGATACTGCATTTAATAGTGTTGTTATCGTAAGAAATCTTAACTCTACTCATTTAAAACAAATCATTATTATGGAGATTATCTGGTTATGACAGATAAGATTAAAGCTAAAATAATAAAAAAACGTGTAAAACCTAAATCAAAAAGTATTTCTATCAGGATCTTTGGATTTTTTTTTAAAATTTCCTGTTTGTTTTTTCTGATAGGTTGTTTTAGTAGTTTAGGATATATATATTATTTAAATAAAAATCTCCCAAAAATTTTTACATTATCAGATTATAAACCTCCGATAATTACTTCTGTATATTCCGATAATAATACCAAAATTGCAGAGTTTTACAGGCAAAGAAGGATCATATTACCTTTAAATCAAATACCGACAATGTTGAAAGATGCTTTTGTCGCTACAGAAGATGCTCGTTTCTATAAACACAGAGGAATAGATTTATTAGGAATTTTAAGGGCTTTATTTAAAAATATTGAAGCAGGAGCAATAGTACAGGGTGGAAGTACTATAACACAACAGGTAACAAAATCTTTTTTTTTAACTCCTGAAAGAAGTTTTAAGAGAAAGATAAAAGAGGCAATTCTTGCATACAGATTGAATAAAAAGTTCAGTAAAGATGAAGTTCTTTTTCTTTATTTAAACCAAATATATTTAGGACATGGAGCATATGGTGTTGAAGCTGCTGCTGAAAATTATTTCAGAAAATCTGTCAAAGAGCTTAATCTTGCAGAGTGTGCTATTATTGCAGGTCTTCCTCAGGCCCCAAGCAAATACTCTCCTTTCAGAGCCCCTGAAAAAGCAAAAAAAAGGCAAAAGTATGTGTTAAACAGAATGTTTGAAGAGGGTTATATTACAAAACAAGAGGTAAAAAATGCCACTGATTTTGTTATGAATATACAACCTAAAAAAAATTGGTATCGTGAAAAAGTTCCTTATTATACCGAACATGTAAGAAAATATATAGAAAAGCACTATGGACAGAAAGCGTTATATACTCAAGGGTTTAAAATATATACATCTGTAAATATCGAAATGCAGGAAATAGCAAGGAAAAATGTAGAAGCTGGTCTCAGGGCTGTTGATAAAAGGCAGGGTTACAGAGGTCCTATAAAACATTTAAAAATTGAAGAAATTCAGACTTTTTTAACAAAAGCTCAAAAACAGATTTCAAAAAAGCCTATAAAAAAAGGTGATATGGTAAAAGGTGTTGTTATATCTGTTAATGATAAAAAAGATGAGGTTACTGTAAAGATTGGTTATGAGATTGGTGTGATTAAAATAGATGACATGAAGTGGGCAAGAGTACCTAATCCTGATATACCATATTATAGTTTTAGAGCAAAAGTAAAACATCCCGGAAGTGTTTTTAAAATAGGAGATGTAATTATAGTAAAAGTTGGAGAAAAAAAACAAACTACAGATAATAATTGGGTTTGGAGACTTTTTTTAGAACAAGAACCTGCTGTTCAATCTGCCTTGTTATGTTTGGAAGCAGGTACAGGACATGTTAAAGCTATAATTGGAGGAAGAAATTTTGAAAAGAGTCAGTTTAATCGTGCCATTCAATCAAGGCGTCAGCCTGGTTCTGCATTTAAACCTGTAATTTATTCTGCAGCAATTGATAAAGGTTATACTTCTGCAACGATAGTATATGATTCTCCGATAATATATAAAGATGTTGAACATGAATTAGTATGGAAACCTAAAAATTATGATAAAAAGTTTTTAGGTCCCATTATATTTAGAAATGCTTTGGCAAAATCGTGTAATGTGGTTACCATTAAGATATTAAGAGATATTGGTATAGATTATGCTATTTCTTATGCCAGGAAATTGGGAATAAACTCAAATATTAATAAAGATTTATCTATTGCTTTGGGATCATCTGGTTTATCACTTCTTGAATTATGCTCTGCTTATTCAGTTTTTGATAATAAGGGATATCTTATAAAACCGGTCTTTATCACAAAAATAATTGATAGAAATGGAATTGTAATAGAAGAAGCTCTTATAGAAAAAAAGAAAGTTATAGAAAAAAGCACAGCTTATATTATGACCAGTTTACTTGAAAGTGTTGTAAATAATGGTACAGGGCGCAGGGTCAAAGCTCTTAAACGACCGGTAGCAGGCAAAACCGGAACTACTAATAATTGTTATGATGCATGGTTTGTAGGATATACACCTGAATATATAACAGGTGTATGGGTAGGTTATGATCAAAAAGCTTCGCTTGGAAAAGGAGAAACAGGATCCAGAGCAGCAAGTCCGATATGGCTCGGATTTATGAAAGAGGTCTTGCAGGATAAACCAATAAGAGTTTTTCAAGTACCTGATGAAATTGTATTTTCAAGAATAGATGGAGATACAGGACTTCTTCCAAGCACTGAATCTAATAATATAATATTTGAATGTTTTAAAGATGGTACAGTTCCTACAAAATATACTAAAGAACGTAATAAGATAACAGGAAACGAAGAGTTTTATAAAACAGGAATCTGATATTCTAATTTCGTCCATATGCTTAGGAACGTGGATGAAATAACTTCTACAAACAGGCACATAGATTTGTTTTTTTAAAAAAAATAACAATCTATTTATATTTGCTATGGGGAATTTTTGCCTTTAATTATAATGTTAGCCAAATAACACAGTTTGACAACATTTCTATAGCATGATAGTTTTTAAATAAATGTAAC
>DAOWNP010000306.1 GCA_030642545.1 Desulfobacteraceae bacterium
GGCAAAAGCAAGGCATGTTTTAGAACCACACTCTCTGCAATTTGATTTATCAAGCAGTTTAAGAATTTCTATAATGTTTTTCGGTTTTTCCATTTTTGTTGTCTTTTTTTAATTTTTACGTTCCTTATTTATCGTAATCTCTATGCAGTTTATAAATTTTAAGAAGCTCATGTCAAGAGATTTGAACTAAGGTATTTATGTTCCAAATTCTTGACGTTGTAATACCATGCTGGTACATATAAATCAGGTTATAGAATCCGGCAGGTTATTACAAAACACCAGTTTTCCCAGATTTTGAGCAGAGGTATATTGGTTTATGGAAAATAATTTTTTGACACAATATAGAAAATCTTTCAAAAAAAATCTGGGAAAAGGTGTTGATGTTCTTATTACAGGTGGTGGTATCAATGGTGCCGGAATAGCAAGAGATGCTGCTATGCGCGGGTTTAAAACTGGATTGATAGAAAAAAATGATTTTGCATCAGGCACAAGTTCAAGATCGTCAAAATTGATACATGGGGGGATAAGATATCTTGAACACATGGACTTTTCTCTTGTAATGGAAGCGTGCAGGGAGAGAGCACTTCTTTTAAAACTTGTTCCCGAGCTTGTAAAACCTGTAAAATTTTTAATGCCTGTTTATAAAAATGACCGTTATGGTATGTTTGTCATGAGTACAGGAATGTGGCTGTATGATTTTTTATCTTTTTTCAGGAACTATAAACTCCATAAAAAATTATCTGTACAAAATATTTTACAACAGATACCAAAAATTAATCCAAAAGGATTAAAAGGCGGGTTTATTTACTATGATAGTCTTGTTAATGATGCAAGGCTTGTAATAAATAACATTATTTCTGCATATAATAATGGGGCTTCTCTTTTAAATTATTGTGAAGCTGTTCGTTTTCAGAAAAAGAATGGGAAAATATCAGGAGTTTTTGTAATAGACAAATTATTAAAAGAAGAGTTTTATATTCCCTGCAAGGTTTTGGTTTCTGCCGCAGGCCCCTGGACCAATAGTTTGTATCCTAAAATAGAAGGTGTCAAAAAAGATCTGCTTCGCCTGACTAAAGGGATTCATATTGTTTTTCCCAGAAAAAAACTTTATACAGAAACTGCAGTTGTTATTATTTCCAATAATGATAAAAGAATTGTTTTTGTTATTCCCTATGAAGAATATACTCTCGTGGGAACTACTGATACAGATTTTAATGATGATATTGATAATGTGTATTCTAAAAAAGAGGATGTTTCCTATCTTTTAGATATGGTAAATAGAAAATTTTGCGGACTTTGTTTAAAATATGAAGATGCAATAAGCTGCTATGCAGGTTTGAGACCACTTCTTATCTCCAAAAAAGATCCAAATGCTGTTTCAAGAAAGGATAAAATTTTAAAAACTTCTTCAAAAATTTTTTTTGTTGGAGGAGGAAAGCTCACAACCTATAGAAAAATTTCAGAAAAAGCTATAGACA
This sequence comes from Desulfobacteraceae bacterium, assembly GCA_030642545.1. GTDB lineage: Bacteria > Desulfobacterota > Desulfobacteria > Desulfobacterales > DAOWNP01 > DAOWNP01. The sequence goes on from DAOWNP010000306.1 coordinate 1,479, forward strand.
TGGTAGCAAAAGAGTTATGTGGTACCCGCAAGCCATGTCAAACAGGTAAGATACCTTTAATAGAAAAAATAAAGGCTCAGGAAGATAACACATGCAGTATTCATAAAGATGTGAAAAAATATTTACAGAAACGATATGGAAACAGGTATATAAAACTGATTCAAATTATTAAAAAAAAGAGCGAAATGTCAGAGCAGATATATAAAAATCTTCCTTTTATTTTTGCAGAAATTGAATATGGAGCGACAAATGAGCTGCTTGTTCATATAAAAGATTTTTTCAGACTTAGAACTGAAATTTTTTTAAAAACACCGGATAATGGAATAGTAATGCTTAACAAATGTGCAGAGCTTTTAGGAGAGATACTTGGCCTTGGGCAAAAGGAGATAGATAATCAGATAAAAGAGTATAAACTTTTTGTACATACTAATCTTGATTGTATCAGATAAATTTGACAAACATATGCATCATGAAATTTTTTCAGATTCAAAGCAAACAATTTCATTTTGCATATGCGTACTAAATTGTTAAAGAAAAACTTTTTTCACAGCATTAATTGTAATCTCTTTTAAATTTTCTAAAGCTTCATCTGAAATATTTAACGGAGGCATCCAGTATACAGTATTTCCAAGTGGTCTCAAAAGAGCTCCGCCTTTAACTGCTTCATGGTATACCATATAGCCTGCCCTTTTCCCTTTTAACTTTTCAGGTAATATTAAATCAGCTGCAACAACAGCACCAATACCTCTTATATTGGTAAAAACTCCTGTTTGAGAAGTCATCTCTTTAAATGTATTAAAAAATGCAGGAAATTTTTCTTCAACTTTTTTAAATATTCCATCTCTTTCATATATTTTAATAGTTGCAAGAGCAGCAGCAGCAGCTAATGCATTTCCAGTATATGTGTTTGAATGCATAAAAGCTTTGTGTGTTTCATAATCATCATAGAATAGTTCATACATATCAGAAGATGTTAAAACAGCTGAAAAAGGGAGCCAGCCTGAGGTAAGTCCTTTTGAAAGACATGCGATATCTGGCTTTATGCCGGCATGTTCGCAGGCTAAAGCTTTACCTGTACGTCCCATACCTGTCATAATTTCATCGGCAATAAGATACACATTTTTTTTATTACACCACAATCTTAGCCTTTTTAGAAAATCAGCACTATATATCAGCATTCCTCCTGCACCTTGAACAACAGGTTCAAAAACAATCCCGCACAGTTTATCGGCAACTGCATCTAAACTATGTTCTATTTTGCTCCACATTTTACTGCAATCGCTCCAGAGAGGATCTTTAACAGTAGTTACATATGGTACTTCAATATATTGAATCTCTTGCATTAAACCGCGATAAGGATCTTTATACAGTCCCAGATCACTTAAAGCCAAAGTGAGTATTGTTTCTCCATGATATCCGTTTTTTAATGCCATAAATTGATTTTTATCAGGACATCCCTTTATTACATTTGCGTGAAGAGCCATTTTTACTGCTATTTCAACAGCTGTTGACCCATCACCTCCATAAAAAACTTTATCAAGACCCGGTGTAAATGATACCAGCTTTTCTGAGAGTTTTCTTATCAGAGAATTGGAAGTATTTGCGAGAATAACATGCTCAAACATCTCCATCTGATCTGATACTGCTTTTTTTATCTCAGGATGAGCATGTCCGAGTGATTTACACCACCAGCTGGATATTGCATCAATCAGCTTTTTCCCATTTTCTAAAAACAGATACTCTTTTTCTGCTTTTA
>DAOWNP010000142.1 GCA_030642545.1 Desulfobacteraceae bacterium
CTAAAGCTTATATTTTCACCTTGAGTACCATCTCTTAACGTAGTATCATACAAAAAAATAGGTTTCATATTTTCTGTCTTTATCTATATCTGTCTTTATCTATAATAGATTGTCACATAATTATCCGATTTTAAAAATTGGCACGAAGCCTGCAAAAGGAGATAATACTAAAATGTATATCTCCGACTGATAACGCAGTGAAATTATTTATGTGACGGTCTACAGGTTTCTTGGTAATGCAATATTACCCGTTCTTGCAACATCTTTTATTCCCATAGGTTTTAACATCTTTAATATAGCTGCAAGCTTTTCCACAGGTCCTGTAACTTCAATGGTATAATGTTCAAAGCCTACATCTACAATTTTACCTCTGAAAATATCAACTATTCTTAATATTTCAGCCCTTTGATCCTGTTTTGCTGTAACTTTTATTAAAATAAGTTCACGCTGAACATATTCAGTTTCAGTCAGATCGTTAACCTTTATTACATTAATAAGTTTATAAAGCTGTTTTTTAATCTGCTCAATAACAGGTTTAGCTCCAATTGAAACCATTGTTATTCTGGAGACATCAGGTTCATTTGTTTCAGCTACACAAAGGCTTTCAATATTATAACCTCTACCGCTAAACAGACCTACTATTCCAGAAAGCACCCCGGGTTTATTATCTACAAGAATAGAAAATATATGTCTTTTTTCTGCCATTTTACACATCCTTATTTTATACCAAAAGCATTTGAGTAATAGGTGCTCCAGCAGGAACCATAGGATAAACTGACTCCTCTCTGTCTACAATAAATTCCATTATAACTGTTTTAGGAATAGAAAGCCCTTTTTTCAATACATCTTTTACTTCAGATGGTTTTTCTGTTCTAAGACCAACTGCACCATAAGCTTCAGCAAGTTTTATAAAATCCGGAGCATGCTCCATTTTAGTATGCGAATAACGTTTGTCATAAAAAAGTTCCTGCCACTGCCTTACCATACCAAGAAACCTGTTATTTAATATAACAATTTTAACAGGAAGACCATACTGAACAGCAGTTGCAAGTTCCTGGCTATTCATCTGAATACTTCCATCACCTGCTATATCCACAACTGTTTTATCAGGACATGCTACCTGTGCTCCAATAGCTGCAGGCAATCCAAAACCCATAACCCCCAAACCTCCTGATGTTATCCAGTGATTTGGCTTTGACAAATGATAATACTGGGCAGCCCACATCTGATTTTGTCCTACTTCTGTGGTGATAATAGCTTCTCCATTTGTAACTTCATATAACTGCTCTACAACAAACTGAGGTTTTATAATATCTGTTTGTTTATATGTAAGAGGTGTCTCTTTTTTCCAGTTATAAATTGTATCAAGCCATGGTTTTCTTTGAGTTTCAATATCCTTGAATCCTTGCTTTTCAATAAGCTGATTTAATATCTCAAGAGATATTTTTGCATCTCCTACAACAGGTACTGACACTGGAATATTTTTATGAATTGAGGTTGGATCAATATCAATCTGAACAATTGTGGCATTTGCTGCAAATTCATCAAGTTTTCCTGTAACCCTGTCATCAAAACGAACACCAACAGCAATAAGAAGATCTGCTTCACTAACTGCCATGTTAGCCCTGTATGTCCCATGCATTCCAAGCATTCCAAGCCACAAAGAATCTGTTCCCGGAAAACCCCCAAGCCCCATAAGCGATCCTGTAACAGGGATTGATGATCTCTTTGCAAGAGTTGTTAATTGTTCTGATGCCTTTGATAAAATAATTCCACCACCTGCAAAAATAACAGGCTTTTTTGCTTTTTGAATTAACTGTACAACTTTTTGCAGCTGCTTTACATTTGGCTGATATGTCGGATTATAAGATTTCAGTTCTATTTTATCAGGCACCTCATATTTTGCCAAAGCTACAGTCAGATCCTTTGGAATGTCAATTAATACAGGTCCTGGTCTGCCTGAGGCTGCAATATAAAAAGCCTCCTTTACAATATATGCAAGATCTTTTATATCTTTTACAAGATAGTTATGTTTGGTACAGGGCCTGGTAATTCCAACAATATCAACTTCCTGAAATGCATCATTACCTATTAATTTAGACGGAACCTGGCCTGTAATAACAACAACAGGTATAGAGTCAGAATATGCAGACGCAATCCCTGTAACTGTATTTGTTGCACCAGGTCCTGATGTTACAAGGCATACTCCTGTTTTTCCGCTTGCTCTTGCATAACCATCTGCAGCATGGACAGCTCCCTGTTCATGACGAACCAGTATATGATTAATATCTGTCCGTCCAAGCTCATCATATAAATCTATAACAGCTCCTCCGGGATACCCAAAAATTGTATCAACACCTTCCTCCTTTAAAACTTTCATAAGGATCTGTGCGCCTGTAAATTCCATAATAATATATTTTCCCTGTAAAAATTTAAAATAACAAATCTACTTTACTATTGCTCCCTGACTTGCCGAAGAGACTGACTTTGCATAACGTGACATATAACCTTTTTTAATTTTAGCATCAGGCTCTCTCCAGCCTTTAAATCTCTCTTTTATATCTTTATCAGATACTTCAAGATTTATTTTTTTATTGGGAATATCAATTGATATAATATCACCCTCTTCAATTATTGCTATAATACCTTTTTGTGCAGCCTCAGGAGACACATGGCCTATGGCCGCTCCCCTTGTTCCTCCCGAAAACCTTCCATCTGTAATAAGTGCCACATTAGCATCAAGCCCCATTCCTGCAATAGTTGCAGTAGGGGTCAACATCTCCCGCATACCAGGACCACCCATTGGCCCTTCATATCTTATAACGATAACATCTCCTTTTACAATTTTACCACCCATAATAGCTTCAGATGCCTCTTCTTCAGAATCAAAAACTCTTGCAGGTCCCTTATGAACAAGCATATTTTCATCTACAGCAGATTGTTTTACAACAGCACCCTCTTCTGCCAGATTTCCAAAAAGAATAGCAAGCCCGCCTGTTTTATGGTATGGATTGTTAAAAGGTCTTATAACATCAGTATCTATAATATCAGCACCTTTTATATTTTCCCCTACAGTCTCTCCGCTTACAGTGATACAATCATCATTTATCAAGCCTTCTTTTGAAAGAATATTCAATATAGTACTTATTCCTCCTGCATAATTCAACTCTTCTATATGATGATTTCCACCAGGACTCAAAGAGCACAAATGAGGTACTTTTGCACTAATCTCATTAATCAAATCAAGAGCAAAAGGTATACCTGCTTCATGAGCCAATGCTGTAAGATGTAATACTGTATTTGTAGAACATCCTAAAGCCATATCAACAGTTAAAGCATTTCTAAATGCTTCTTTTGTCATTATTTTTGCCGGAGTTATATCTTTTTCCAAAAGAGTCATAATCTTCATGCCTGCTGTTTTAGCAAGCCGCATCCGTTTTGACATAACAGCCGGAATTGTTCCATTACCCGGAAGCCCCATGCCAATAGCTTCTGTTAAGCAATTCATAGAGTTTGCTGTAAACATACCTGAACAGGAACCACATGTCGGGCAGGCATCATCTTCTATCTCTCTTAACTCTTTTTCATCCATTTTACCTGTTTTAACAGCACCAACAGCCTCAAAAACAGTAATAAGATCAATCTTTTTATCTTTATCTTTTGGATGTCTGCCATAAAGCATAGGGCCTCCGCTTATAAATATTGTCGGAATATTTATGCGTGCTGCTGCCATAAGCATACCAGGCACAATTTTATCACAATTTGGAATCATAACCATTGCATCAAAAGCATGGGCAGTTGCCATTATCTCAACAGAATCTGCAATAATCTCCCTGCTTGCAAGAGAGTATTTCATACCTGTATGATTCATGGCTATTCCATCACAAACTCCAATGGTTGAAAACTCAACAGGAGTTCCACCTGCCATATAAATTCCAGCTTTAACTGCTTCTACAATTTTATCTAAATTAAAATGGCCAGGGATAATAGTATTGTATGAGTTTGCTATTCCAATAATAGGACGAGATATCTCTTCATCTGTATATCCTATACCTTTTAACAACGATCTGTGAGGAGCTCTCTCTATGCCTTTTTTTATATTATCACTTTTCATGTTTGCTTTTCCCATAAAAAAAACCGTTATCAGAAAAAAGCTGATAACGGTTTTTAATTTTAATTATATTTAATGTTAAACCATTATCAACCCATATTGCGATCAGACACAGAAGGACTTAGTCTGCAAATGACATAGGCCACGACAAATAAAATCAGATTAATAATAGTTAGTATGAATGTTTTCATTTATAATTCTTTCACTATGACTTTTTTTTAAAATTTAAATTAAACTATTTGGTATCACTTTTTTATTTTATTGTCAAGTTTAATATTTGTTTTACAACCATGTTTCTGTTAAAAATTCCCTTGAATATTACATTTAAACAAAGTAATATTACCAGACTTATTTTGAGACTAATAATTAGATTATTTTTTAATAAAATATATGTCTTGGATTTTTAAATAAATGATAAAATCTATGAAAATAGCTTTTTTGATAAAAAGATTTACTCTATCGGGGGGTAAAGAACGATATGTAGTAGAACTTGCCAGAGCTTTAAGTCTAATGGGCCATGATATCCATATATATGCCTGTAAATGTGATAACGCACTTTTACAGAAAATAACATTTCATGCTGTACCTTCACGTTTTACTTTTTCTAATGTTCTCAATACTCTTTCATTTATAAATGAGACTAAAAAAATAGTTTCTAAACAAAAATATGATATTATCCATTCACATGAACGAAACTATACTCAAAAAATTCTAACTTTGCACAGCCTTTCATACTGTGATGGATTGGAAAAATATTCTTTTTTCAGAAAAATGGATCAAAAATATTTAAGCTTAAGAAGTCTTCTTTATCTCTGGCTTGAAAAGCATCAAATGGAATCACCCTGGTTAATCTCTGTTTCTGAGGAAGTTTCAAGAGATGTAAAAAAACACTATGCCCGTTCAAACAATATTATTACAATTTTTCCAGGTGTTAATACAGATGAATTTAATCCAGACAACATTAAAAAACTTAGGAAACAATCCAGAAAAAAGAACAATCTAACTGATAATGAACTTGCAATACTCTTTGTGGGCTCAGCTTTTCAGCGAAAAGGCCTTGATATAATCCTGCCTGAAATTAAAAATAATATGCGGCTGTTTGCTGTAGGTAAAGGTGATAAGCTTAACAAATACAAACAGCTTATCAAAACATACAATCTTGAAAAACATGTAACTTTTACAGGAATAGTAAAAGATATGAAACAATATTATGCCCTGGCAGATATTGTAATACTGCCATCACGATCTGAAGCCTTTGGCATGAGTATTCTTGAGGGAATGGCCTGCGGACTGCCTGTTATTGTAACCAGCAACTGTGGAGTAGCAGATATTATCAAACATAACAAAAATGGTCTGATTATGAAAAAGAATTCAGACCTTGGTAATTATTTATATTTTTTATATTCAAAAAAAGAACAAATCAGACTTGGTATATGTGCCCAAAAAACAGCCAAAACTTACAGTTGGAAAAGAGTTGGGCTAACTCATGAAATATTTTACAAGAATATATTGTCTGGTAAAATATAACAGGAAAAGGTAATGAATAACGAATATTGTAAAAAAAATTTCTCTGTTTTTATGAGATGTAAAAAGCAGTTTATGTCTGAAAACATGCTTGCACTTTTAAATAATCCTGACCAGTTTCTAAACAGAAAAAGTACTCATATTATTCAAAATAATTTTAAAAGTAAATTAGGTATTGTACAAATAGACAACAGAAAAATAGTAATCAAAAGACATAATTATAAATCCACCTGGCATAAATTCAAACGATATTTCAGGCCTACACGGGCCAGCAAAAACTGGTATTTTTCAAAAATTTTATCGGACAATAAAATAAGTATTCCTAACCATGTAGCATATGTTGAAACACGATTTGGTTTTTTGCGTGGCATGTCTTTTTTTATGTACGAATATATTGACGGTGTAACTGGTGAAGAATATTTTAAAAAATACATCAACTCTTATGTAAAAATTGAACATGCAATAGAATTGGTAATAAATCTCATGAATCAAATAAAAAATCTTCATTTAATTCATGGAGATATAAGAATGTTAAATTTGATTTTTAAAAATGATAAAATCTATCTGCTGGATCTGGATGATATCAAACCAATAACCTGGTATCAGGTAAATCGTGTTAAAAATAGAGATGTCCGTGGTTTAAAAAAAGATATTAGTTACAATATTCCCAAAACTCTTCAGGATAAATTTCTTAAACGATTATAATACTTCCCTTAATCAGTAAACACACATGTTCCTTAATTATTTCAAATTCATGTTTTTCCAAATTTAATGAAAATCTATCAGATTCAACTTTCTTTTAGAATTTCTTAAAAATCTTTTAAACCTTTCAAAATCATTTTTTTTAGATTCCTTTATATTTGTCCAGTTAGACTGCATAACTATACCATAATATTTTTCTGCA
>DAOWNP010000193.1 GCA_030642545.1 Desulfobacteraceae bacterium
ATAAGTTTATAATCCACCTCATGACACTGCATAGTATTACTCTCCTTTTTTTTGATTTTTGATTTGTTCCTGACAACTTGAAAGTCCAAAGTTCTGCTGTCATGCCGGACAAAGATCCGGCAGCAAGCTTCATTATGTCGTTGGAATTATTCCTGGATTCCGGCTTTCGCCGGAATGACGGCAAGAATGAACCAACACCTATAATATCAATAACTTAAAAGAACTTTAGACTCGCAAGCTGACAACAAAACTACATTCTTATATAATTATTTCTATTCATTTTTTTTACTGTCAATCCATTTTTTAACTTCTAAAAACGGATATTTTTCAAGAGCCCCGAAATGAGATATTGTTTTTGCTTTTATCTTCATAAATACAGGTGTAGATATTCCACAAAAAAATTTTGCAAGCCCTGTTTCTGAAAAATTTTTGCCGGCTGCCTTAATAAAATTTTGTGTAAGATGCTCAAGGTTCAAACTTGAAAGCGGCTGCAATTTCTGATTTTTATGAAAAACAACAGAACCTTGCTTGCAAAAAGAGCAATGCCCGCAGGATTTTTTACAGGTATTATCACCAAAGTATTCTGCAAGATTCTTACTTATACAGGACTCTTTTTCAAAAAATTCAACCATATCATGTATTCTGCGGATCTCTTTTTTTTCTTTAGATTTAAACAGATTATATATTTTTTCTGCCATTTTTACAATATCAAAATCCTGATCAGTTACTTTATATACCTCTGTTATCTGCTTTGCCTTTAATTCGATCCATCCTTTTCCTTCAAAATAATCCAGTGCTGTTATAATACGCTTTCGATCTGTTTTATAATTTTTAAGAATTCCTTTTATATCAACATGTGCCCACACTTTTTTTAAATTAGAATGGTTAAAAAGAACTGAAACAAATTTTTTCCTTTCACCACTGAATTGATTAATAATATCTGATTTACTGAGATTATATTTAAATGCATACATTTCAAAAAGTGTATATTGAGGAGACATGATTTTTTCTATATCAAGATAAACAAAAAGAGTTTTCAGCGGAAGCATTTTTATATCAAGTTCATAAGATAATGCCCATGGTTTTATTTCCCAGATATCTCCTTTAAACTCGGATAGTTTACAAAAAAATTTCCAAATAGCTCTTGGCTCAGGCGTATCACCATAAACAAAATTTTCCAATATATGAATGTTTTCTCTGTTTCCTAACAATTCACACAAAGATTTTTTTCCATCTCTTCCTGAACGTCCAATTTCCTGACTATAACCTTCAAGTGACTTTGGCAGATCATAGTGAAAAATATTTCGAATATCATTTTTATCTATTCCCATTCCAAAAGCAATTGTTGCAACCACACAATCTAAAGAGCCACCCATAAATCTGTTTTGGGTTTCTTCCCGGTCATCATTTCCCATTCCTGCATGATAAAAAGATGCATTTATCCCATTTAAAGATAAATAGCCTGCAATATCTTCAGCGGTTTTTTGTAATGTAGTATATATAATAGTCGGGGATTTATATGTTTCTTTTATCCTGCTTAAAAGATACTCTCTTTTTTTAGATTCTGAAATAGAAGTTATTTTTATAAAAAGATTATCACGATAAAATCCTGTTGAAACAACATTTTCCCGCAAAAGATTAAACTGGCAGCACATATCGTCTACTACTTCTTTTGTTGCAGTAGCAGTCAAAAGAAGGATCTGGTTAATACCAAACTCTTTCTGATAGACCGGCAGTTTAAGATATTCGGGACGGAAATTGTGCCCCCATTCTGAAATACAGTGGGCTTCATCAATAACAAGCAATGAAATTTTCATTTTTTGAAGATGAAAACGAAATCGTTCATTTTTGAAACGCTCTATTGAAATCATCAAGATTTTTAATGTTCCGCATTTAGCTTTTTCAAGAATCTGATTATATTTTTCTGCTGTTAAACTTGAATCTAACCTTGCTGCAGAAATATTATGTTCCCATAAAAAATCAAGCTGGTTTTTCATAAGAGATAATAAAGGCGAAACAACAAGAGTCAAATGAGGTAACAATAGTGCAGGAAGCTGATAACATATTGATTTACCTGCACCAGTTGGAAAAATTGCTGCAACAGACTGCTGGTTCATTATTTTTGAAATAACATCTTCCTGCCCCTGCCTGAAAGAGTTAAAACCAAAATGTTTTTCTAACTGATTTTCTAATTGTTTTTCTATCATATTTTTTTACTCATCCCGACAGGTTGCCTGCGGAATAAAAATTTCTTCTGTGTTCAAGGCAAAAAATCAATTTAACCACAGGCATACCCGTTGTATTCCGAGGATTACCATCTTTTATAATTTGGTATTTTTTAACGCAGAAATTGGATAAATTAGCGTTTTGTAACAACCTGTCGAATACAAAGTGCTGATTTATCCTTATAAATTAAAATCTGAACAGCTCCATCTAAATCTGTACGAAAAATTTTAATACCCTGCTTTTTATACCTGTCTAAAACCACTTTATGAGGAAAACCAAATCTATTTCTACTACCTGCTGAGATTATGACAATTTCAGGTTTTACTGACTTCAAAAACCCAATACTGCTTGATGTTTTACTTCCATGATGGGGTGCTATAAGTATTTTGCTCATTAGTTTTCTGTTTTTTACTACAGATACCAGTTTTTTCTCACCCTCTTTCATAATATCTCCAGAAAATAAAATAGAGCACTTGCCATATTCTACTTTTAAAACCAAAGAGTTATTATTTTCATCACTATATTTTTGAACCCCTTTTAAAAAACCTGGCAGAGGATATAATATTTTAAACTTTACACCGTTTATTTCAAACTCTTTTGGACAAGAATCAAATGCAGGCATATTAATCTCTCTTTTTTTTATTATTTCTATGAATTTCTTATAACCATAGCTTAAAGATTTTTGCCCGTTTGTTATAACATTTTTAACATGAAAATTTTCTGCAATATGTAAAAAACCATTTAAATGATCAGAATTTGGATGGGACAGAATTAAAGTTTCAACAGTTTTTATCTTTTTTTTTAATAAAAAAGGAGCAACAACTATTCTCCCCATATCAAAAACAGTGTTATCTGTAAAACCTCCGCCATCAACCAGAATACAATACCCGTATGGAAGCTCAAGCAGAGCACAACTCCCCTGCCCCACATCTAAAATAGTTACTTCAAGATTATTACAAAAATATCTTTTGAAATACCAGTACCCAACATCAACAGATAAAACAACAACAACTGCAATCATTCCATAAAATACAGCTTTTCTCAACCAGTCTTCTTTTTTATACATATAAAAAAGTAAAATCAAACCACAAAACAGATAATAGCATAATATTTCCAAAAAAGAAGGTGTTATGGTATATATAAACGCAAAGGGAATATTTGCAAAAAACTTTACAACTACTATTACATAACTCAAAATCAATATACTAAAATGAAAACAAAAACCTGACAAAACAGGAAATACAGGTAAAATAAAAACACCGAAAAGACCTGTGGGAAGCACAATAAATCCTATTATCGGAACAACAACTATATTTGCAGCAGGACCTATTAAAGAAATTATATTAAAATAATACATAACAATCGGCATTGTCCCAATAATAGCAAATAAAGATAGAAGAATAAAATTTATTACCCATGCTTTTACTCCTTTGGGTATCTTTTTATAAATTTCTTTTTGTCCTATAAAATGAAATCCGGCAAAAATAGATAAAACAGCAGTAAATGAAAGTTGAAATGAGATGGAAAAAATACTTGCAGGATCAATAATAAGGATAAAAAATGCAGCAGCAGACAAGGTATTTAAAAAATCAGGTTTCCTGCTTACAAAAAATGAAACAAGAAAAAAAGAGACCATAATTACAGCTCTTTGAGTAGAAAAAGAGCTGCCTGACAGCAAACCATAAAATATAACAACAAAAAGAGTTATAAATGCTGCTGCTTTTTTGGTTAATCCATTAAATAAAAACCAGTTAAATCTTGAAAAAAACCAGACAAAAAAAGTAAAGACAAATGATGCTACAATCCCTACATGAAGTCCTGAAATAGCAAGAACATGACCAAGACCTGAATGATTAAAAGCCTCCTTTACTGATATATCTATTGATTGTTTATCTCCTATTAAAAGAGCTTTTAATAATGATGCTGAATCAGATTTTTCCTTTTGATCAATAAATAACAAAACAGACGCTCTTACTAAATCTATTTTTTCAAAAAAAGTTGTGTTAGTACTCTTTTTTTCTATTAGAATACCGGCAGCTTTTGTATATGCTGTAGCTGTAATTTTTTTAAATCTCATATACCTGACATAATCAAACCCGCCTCTATTTTTAAAATTACTAAAACTTCTTATTTTTGAAAAAAAACTTATTTCGTCCCCTGTTGCACAGTAATTTTCTTTTTTACCGTTTTTATAAACTGTAACACGGATTCTACCTGAAACCGGATATAAAAGCCTTTTGTCTGTTACAGATTCTAATTCTATAATTAAATGATCTCTCTGCCTGTTAAGTTTTTTCTTTTTTTTAACAATACCTGTAATCTTATATTTTTTAGAGTCTGTAAATTTTGTTATCTCGTTGTGGGAGTTTTTTTCTACAGTATATGGATAAATCAAAAGACATCCTGTAAAAAAACAGAGTAATATATGAAACACAGGACGGGACTTTTTATAAAAGTAATTAATAAGTACTTTTATAAAACAGATAGATACGCAGATAATTGAAAACGAGAAAGGAATAAAAAAAGATTCGGCAAAAATAATACCTGCTGCAACAAAAAGGAAATTACAAACAAAAACTCTTTTATAAATATTAATCATAAATTAAGAATAAAACCAGATTTTTTGGCTATTTTACTTGACACAATCCCCATACCAAAATAGCATTATATAATGTGTCTTATAGCTTTTGCATATAATATTCATCCTGTTTACAGATTAATACTTATTTCAAACAGAGATGAATTTTACAACAGACCAACAGCACCTTTAGGGTTTTGGAAAAATTATCCTGATGTTATAGGAGGACGCGATCTAAAAGAAAACGGCACATGGTTAGGTATAACCAAAACCGGACTTTTTTCTGCTGTAACCAACTTTAGAAACCCCAAAGCATTGCATGATGATGCCATTTCAAGAGGATTACTTGTTAAAAATTTTTTGTG
>DAOWNP010000336.1 GCA_030642545.1 Desulfobacteraceae bacterium
AGCCAGCTATTCCTTCTGCTTTTGAGTTTTCAGATCGAACAAATCTAACTCTAAATCTATTTGCCTATTTGTGGAAGTTATTTCATCCACATTCCTAATAAAGAGGCATTTTAAAAATTGCCTCTTTATTTAATCTATTTTTATTTAATCTATTTTATCCTATCTGTTTCACACCTTCCCAGTATTTATCTTTTACTTCCCGCTTCATCAATTTTCCATCAATATGTCTTGGAAGCTCATAAACAAATTTCATTGATTTTGGTAGTTTAAAGCCAAACAACCCTTCTTTTTCACAATGTTTTAATAACTCTTTTTCAGTTAAATTATCTCCTTTGTCAATCTGGACTTCTGCATGAACAATCTCTCCTAGATCGGAATCAGGGATTCCTATAACAGCCACATCTATAACTTTTTCGTGTTTTACAATTTTTTCTTCAAGTTCTGCAGGATAAACATTTACACCACCCATAATAATAAGCTCTTTTTCTCTGCCTGTAAGATATAGGAAATTATCTTTATCAAGATAACCGATAAGTCCGTCATCATAATATTCATGACCATCTATAATAAAAAGAACCTCTTTTAATTTCTCACTTGCTCCCTGATAATTTAATATAACAGTCATCATGGATCTATTATGAATTCGTCCATTTTCATTTATTTCGCACTCTTTACCATCAATATTTAAAATTTTTATTTCTCCACATCTAATTTTTCCTACACTTGTCATACGATTTGAATTGTTCCTGTAATCATCAGGTTTAAGTATAGTTATCATACCTGTTTCAGCAGCCCCATAATATTCATGAAACACAAGATCATCTGCACCCTGTTTTAAAAAAAGATCGTTTATTTTTTGTTTTACTTCTAAAGGACATGGGGCAGCAGCAGAGATAAGGGTTTTCAAGGAGGATAAATCATATTTTGATTTTATCTTATCATCCAAAGCAAGAATTCTTTGCATAATTGTAGGAACTGCAAATATCCAAGTGATATTCTCTTTTTCTATAGCTTCGAGAACCTTTTCCGGATCGAATTTTTTCATCATTATTAAAGTTCCACCAAGAAAAAAAGGAAGAATTCCAACTAATGCTCCTGCATGATAAATAGGAGCTATAACAAGAGAACGGATATCATTTATTTTATGACCATTAAGGTAGTACAACATACTGAATTGTTTTATTAAAAGTTCTATAAATTCAAGCATACTAACTCTTGGAGCATTTTCAGCTGTTCCAAATAGTGTGCTAAAAGCATCATAATAATTTATAGATTTAGGAGCACCTGTAGTACCACCTGTGTAAGGGTTTAATGCCATAACAAACTTACCTCTCGGTAAGGTTACCGAAGCTTTTTGAATCATTGATTCATAAAAAATAAAATTATTTTCCAAAGCAAGTTCCTCTTTACCACCTACCATAATAAATTTTTTAATAGTTGTTAATTGTTCTTTTATTTTTATGATTTTTTCAATAGCAGTATGATCAAATACAAAAATAACAGCTTTTGACCGGTTCACAGCAACTACAATATCATCTCCTTTCAAATGCCAGTTAACAGCTGGGTTGGGACAGCCTATAAGACTTGAGGCAAACATGACCTCCATATATTCATTGGAGTTATAAAGCATTACTGCAATTTTTTCATGAGATTTAATACCAAGAGAGTTTAAACTATTACCTGCCTTAAAAACTCTCTCTCTAAATTCCAAAAAACTATAGCTTTTACCATCACTTATTATAGCTGTTTTTGATCCTAAATTACTCCATAAAATCGAAAGTACATGAGATATTATTGTTTCCTTCTCGTAAATTACAGCTTTAATAAATTCTTTTGAAAATAATAACTTTGTTGTTATTTTTATAATTCTTGAAAAACCTATTACCTTAACCTGTGCCCACAACATGTAACGACTCTGTTCCATTGTAATAATTTTTACTATACTCTTTACCGTTTTTATCATATCGTCTCCATTAAACTATTAAATAATTAATTATTGCATGATTATCTGTTTTTATCTTTAAGAACACGAACAAAACTTTTTCCCGCAATTATACATCATAGATTCAGGTCATCTTTGTCGACAGGCGGATGCAAAACGTTAATTTATCCAATTTCTGCGTTAAAAAATAAATTTAATCCTCGGAATACAACTAAGTATGCCTGCGGTTAAATTGATTTTTCGCATTGAACACAGAAGAAATTTTCATTCCGCAGGCAACCTGTCGATCTAAAATCACAAAAACATCAAAAAAGCCAGCTATTCCATCTGTTTTTGAGTTTTCAGATCAAACAAATCTAACTTTAAATCTATATGCCTGTTTGTGGAAGTTATTTCATCCACGTTCCTTATGTATAACATTGCCCTTATAAAAACATATTAGGCAAGAGAACAAAAGATACGCAAAATTGAGAAACAAAATAATCTTTTCCACCGGTTAGACTAATTATTTTTGTATTTTCTGGATTTATCAAAAATAAGAGAAAGTATCAATAGTTAGAAATAAAATAATTTTTTCCCCAGTTAGACTAATTATTTTCTGTATTATTTTTTGGATTTATCAAAAACAAGAGAATGTAAGTACCTAAGTATAATTAACCCAATATTTCTAAACTGATTTTTTAATAAATATCAACGACTTATATTGCGAAAAAATATGTTTATTTTTGATTAGGTACTTATCAATAGTGAGAAATAAGAACAAAATATCGTTCTACAATGTTCATCATAACGCAAAAAAGCCCGGATAAAAATATCCGGGCTTTTTTGTTTTATAAATTTTTCGGCAGTGTCCTACTCTC
>DAOWNP010000350.1 GCA_030642545.1 Desulfobacteraceae bacterium
CACCTATATCGTGCAGAACTTTTATTCCTCTTACAATATGTGATAACAGGTACATAGTGTGAACTATGTACCTGTTTGTTATCACGCATTGTAAGAGGAATAATAGTTTTGCACGATATAGGTATATATTCTTTTCTTCTAAATTCCTTTCCTGTAATCATCAAGCAGCCCTATAACCTCATTTAATATTTCATGAGAATAAGCTTTACCTGCAAGCTCATCCCACACAGGCCTTGTAGCCTTTTTAAAACGGGCAAGCTCTTCAGGTGATACCTTTACCTCTTTTATGCCATATTTTAGCATTGCATTGTATGCTTTCTCATTAGACTCTTTTATTTTTTTCTTAAATCCCTGTTCATATTCCAGAGCTGCGATATCTATATTATTTTTATTTTTTTCAGATATTTTGTTCCATACATCTGAAGACCATACTACTAATCCCGGAACATATCTTATTGGAATCGGATTTACATATTTTGTATCAGTATAAAGTTGTGCTCCAACCCACCACATAGAAGGGGCTATTGCCATGTTACATATTCCTGTTTTCATTGATGAAACAACTTCAGGTACATTTACCGGAATTGCAGATACCCCAAGAGACTTAAGCATTCTGTTTTCAAGAGGTCCAAACCATGTCAGCATTTTAGCACCTTTTATATCTTCAATATTTGCTATATTGTGCTTAGTGGAATAGATCTGGTCAAAATCAACATTTGAAATTACTATAATTTTAAATCCTTTTTTTTCAGCTTCTTTAAGCAAATGAGGTTTTATTTTATCCATTACATAATCTACTTCATCCCATGCCCACGCATTAAAAAGAAATGGAAGCTCTACAACAGACAAATCAGGACAAACAGTACTTGTCACACCACCTGAACCACTAAGCAGTGCTCCCTGAAGTTGACCTGTACGTATTTTTGCAATATAATCCTCTTCATCACCCATAATACCGCCCCAGTATATATCAAACACTACAGAACCATCAGTAACTTTTGTAAGTCCAGGAAAAACAGTTTGATCAAGATAACTCATTGCAGATACACCTTTTTGTGCGAGACAGGCAAGTTTTATCACTATTTTTTCTCCACTTGCCCATGCTGTACTAATTAAGCAGCTAAACACAAAAAACATTAATATTACTTTTTGGAAAAGCAGACTTCGATATTTATTACTATTCATAATAACCCCCTAATACTTAAAACTTTTTAATGAAAAAACCAGATTAATCATGTATTTTTAACAAATAACACCATTTATTAAAAAAAAACATAGTTTATAAAATATTTAGTATTCATATTAAACTTATATGATCATTTTATTGGTATGAGATTTGTTTGTCAAGCATAATTTCTAACATTAATTACTATCATAAATTTAGACCATATGGCAAAACAGTGTTTATGCAGTATAGGTTTGAATATTTCTTTTAATAAAATAAAAATTATATTAACATGGACAAGATACTGATATACAGGTATAATTAATAAATCAAATCTTGTCTTTTTTTATCATATCCAAAAATATTTTTCCCTAATATAATTTTACAAAAACTGACATGGAGTGCAAATGCTTGTTTTAACAAGAAAGGTTGGAGAAAAAATAAATATTGATGACAATATTGTCATAAAAATAGTTGAAATAAGCAGAGGGAAAATAAGAATAGGAATTGATGCTCCTGAAAATATTACAATATTAAGGCATGAAATATATAAAAAAGTTCAAAAAGAGAACGTAGACGCATCCAAAGCTGATAGAGACTCTATTGCTATGGCTGCTGATCTTTTTAAAGCAATCAAAAAGAAAAGGTAATTACTTTGGAACTAATAACATCAAGATTTGGAAAAATATCTGTTATAGAAGAAAATATAATTACTATGCATGCAGGTATGCCCGGCTTTTCAGATAAAAAAAACTTTATTATCATTGAACAAAAAGAATTTCTCCCTCTGTACTGGTATCAATGTGTAGATGATTCTGATTTAGCTTTTATTATAATAAATCCTTATCTTGTTATGCCTGATTATATAATAGATATGAAAAAGGTAATATCAGATATAAAATGGAAGAAAGAAGATATAAAAGATATAAAAGTCTATACAATAGTAAATGCTTCAAGTAGCAGAGCAAAAGATATGACAGCAAATCTTATGAGTCCTCTATTTATTAATCTATCTTGCAATGAAGCAGTACAGATGGTTTTCACGGATAGTTCTTATTCCATACAGCATAAACTTTTTAAAGAACCACCATGCCCTGTAGCTCACAACGAAGCATGAAAGTCTATGGTCAAAGGTAAGTTTGACTGTTTGTAATATGTTGAAATAACAGTATTAAAAGAGACTTTCATATAAAAACTCCAAGTCCTGACAGGCACAATTAGAAATGAAATACAAGTCTACTTTTTTTATATGCTTAACCGGTTATATGTAAAATTCAATTGTAAAGACAAAATAAGACATGCTTCTACAATTAATATGTTGTTATTAAAGAAAGTTTTTTTCATACAAATAAATTAGTGCCAGAACAAAAATCATATTAATAAAAAAAGACATATTTTTGTATGAAAACATATTCATTTATTATAACAACACTTTTGAAAAAAAGGGGGTAATATGAATCCGGTAATAAGAATGAGAATGTCTGAATGTGACGCACATTATGG
>DAOWNP010000264.1 GCA_030642545.1 Desulfobacteraceae bacterium
AAAATCTCTGAAACTCGCTGTGCTCAAACAGCCAGAAGTTTTTAAATTTCATCATAGCTCAGGTTTGACATCTGATGGCCGATCTTATGACCAACCCTCAGTTTTTCAATTTTATCGGGTGGAATACATCATTTATTCCACCCATAAAAAAATAAAATATCAATCCAAAATACTTTTTACAGTTAAATTCATCACCCGGAATCTATGCACTTTCTACTTGTAAGGCATTAAATTCTAACTTATGTGATTTTTTCATAAGGCCAGCATATAATCCCGCCATCTAAATATTTAACCTTTAAATAACCTTCACCAGTAAGTATTCTTTCAGCCTCATATCCTCTTAATGATATCTTGCAAAAAGGTATAATTTCCTTATCTTTGGGAAGCTCGTCAAGACAACTTCTTAATTTACCTAAAGGAATTAATTTAACCCGTGAATCATCAATTCGCATCTGTTCAAATTCCTGTTGTGACCTGACATCAAGCAATATAAAATCTTCATTGTTATCTATTTTTTCTTTAACTTCCACAGGTGTGTACGAACTTCCAAATCCATTTAATTTATTTTCTGCAATATTTGCTGCTGTAATAATATTGTCCATTGCAGGAGAAAAAGGAGGTGCATATGCAAGATCATAATGACTAATATCTGTAACAGATGATCCTGAAATAATATTTACAGCAGCCACATCCATTCTTTTTGCCACATCACCTGGTCCTGCTATCTGTGCACCAAGAAGTTTTTTTGTTTTTCTGTCAACAATAAATTTAATAATAATAAGTTTTGCATCTTTAATAAAATGTGGCTTATCAGGAGAAGGACTCAAAACCGTAATATAATCAAAACCTTCACTTTTTGCCCTTGCTTCAGTCAAACCGGTTCTTGCAACATTAAAATTAAAAAACTTGCAAATTGCTGTACCAGGTACACCTCTAAATTCAGAATCTATACCACAAATATTATCCGCTATAACACGGCCATGTTTATTTGCTGTTGACCCCATTGGTGTATAAATCGGTTTTCCGGTTATCAGATTATTATTTTCTACACAATCCCCACCTGCATAGATATCCGGATCTGACGTTCGCATATGCCTGTCTACTTTAATAGCACCTGTTGTTTCACCAATCTCAAGCCCCATTTCTTTAGCAAGCCTTATATTAGGTCGGACACCCACAGCAATAAGTACTATATCTGCAGGATATTCTCCCTTATCAGTGGTTAAACTTTTTACACAACCAAGACCATCGTCATTTATTTTTGTAACTGTTTCTCCCAACTTTAAAAGTACATTATTGGCTTTTAGTTCATTATGAAGATGATATGCAATTTCAGGATCTAATAATTCCCCCATAGCAGAATTCAGTCTTTCAATAACTGTTACATTCATACCCTGTTTCTTAAATGCCTCTGCAACTTCAATACCTATCAATCCTGCTCCAATTATTACAGCATTTTTCCCTTTTAATGATCCACTCTCTTCTCTAATTTTCCGGCTATCTTCAACAGTTTGTAAAAAATTAACCCCTTTTAACTCTTTCCCTTCAATAGGAGGAACCTGATATTTACTACCCACAGCCAGTATAAGCGAATCATAAGGAAGCTCAACAGCGTCGCCCGTATTAACACAGACTGCATATACAATCTTTTTTTCTCTATCTACAGACTTGGCAAGAGTGTGGTTTTTTACATTAATATCTTTTACCATTTTAAAAAAATTTGAATCACGAATAACTCCTGTTGGCGTTGTCATTAATTCGTTATAGTTTTCTACTTCTCCTGCAATATAAAACGGGAGACCGCAGCCGGCATAAGATAAAAGCTCTCCCTTTTCAATAACAGTTACTTCTGTTTCAGGATTTAATCGTTTAATCCTCGCTGCTGCTTTTGGACCACATGCAACTCCACCGATTACAACCACTTTTTTACTGTTTTTCATTTCACACCTTTTTTTATTTTAGTCATTATCAAGAAACACAAAATCAAGCTCTTTAATAATATATATAGTTGTATTTTTTTTGTTCTTAAACTATATCTTTCAAAATACATGCCATTTCATAAAAAAACATACTTTAATTAACGAAAAAAACTATACCAGCTTAACTGCCTGAACTATTAACATATAATTTCTTAGACATCCTGAAATTAATTTGCTTGTAAAAATATTCAAATAAATTGACAAGACAGGTAGCGCCACCTATAATCATAAGGTAACACTTTGTAGCGCCACCTTATAGGTATATTTTTGAAATATAATTATTATTTAATATCTGAACAGGCAAAAGTTTTTAAAATAAATAAATCTTTAAAATAATTAGTAAAATATATTTAAATGCAAAAAAAAGCAACTGAATTTACAGATACTAATCTTGCAAATCTTCTCTTAGAGTCAATGGCTGACGGCGTTTTTACAATCAATAACAGAGGCACAGTTTTATCATGGAATCCTTCTATGGAACGTATTACCGGCTACATGGCAAAAGAGATTCTTGGTAAACCCTGTACCATGATTGGTTTTGATAAATGCTTCGGAAAATCTTGTCCTAAAGGGGTTAAAGAGTGTGAGATTTATAAAAAAGGCAGTATAGACGGTAAAGAGTGTTCTCTAAAACATAAAAATGGCAAGAGTGTCCCGGTTGCAAAAAGTGCAAGGGTATTCAAAGATAAGAATGGCAAAATCTGCGGAGTTGTTGAAACAGTTACAGATATGACAGATTTGTATAAAGCAAGACAAGATGCAGAAGATGCAAATAGAAAATTAAAAGAAATTCATCAGTTTGACAAAATTATCGGTAAAAGCACACCTATTCAGGAAGTTTTTTTATCTATAAAGGCAGCATCCTCAAGTGACGCTGCTATTCTCATTCAGGGAGAAAGCGGAACCGGCAAAGAGCTTGTTGCAGGAGCTATTCATTATAATAGCAGACGTGCAAAAAAACCATTTATAACAGTAAATTGCAGTGCTCTTTCAGAATCTCTTATGGAAAGTGAACTTTTTGGCCATGTAAAAGGTGCTTTTACAGGAGCATTTCATAATCGAACCGGACGTTTTGAAGAGGCTGAAGGCGGCACCCTGTTTTTAGATGAAATAGGAGTAATCAGCACTTTTGTTCAGATAAAACTCTTGCGGGTATTACAAGAACTGGAAATAGAACGGGTTGGAGAATCAAAAAAACGTAAAATTGATATAAGAATAATAACTGCCACAAATAAAGATCTTTTCAGCCTTGTAAATAATGGCAATTTTCGTGAAGATTTATATTACCGTTTAAAAGTGTTTCCAATTAACATTCCACCTTTGCGTAAAAGAAAAAAAGACATTCCAATTCTGATTAACCATTTTATTGATCTGCAAAACAGTAAAACAGGCAAAATGATATGTGGTGTTACACAGCCCGCAATGAGAATCCTTCTTGATTACAACTGGCAGGGAAATGTCAGGGAACTTGAAAATGCAATTGAGCACGCATTTGTATTATGTACAAATAAACATATTGACATTATTGATCTACCTGTTGAAATAAGGCAGACAGGCTATATGCAGCCTGACCATAAATTTCAACAATATAATAATACATCCAGGGCTTTACGTAAAAAGCTTAACCGAATTTATTTGATTGAAGTCCTTAAAGCAAGTGACTGGAATAAAGCTGAAGTTGCCAGACGGATCGGTTTAAGCCGAGCATCTATATGGAAATACATGAAAAAATGGGACATTCCCCTGAAACCTCCTGCAGAATAACATGTTTAAACTTTCCATATCTCCTAAAATATTAAAAAAAGTTTATTCGACAGACATCCCACTCAGCCGTGCTGAAACCGATCCTATAAGTAACTAAATTATTGAAAAAATTAATTTAGTTACTTAGAAGGTTGTTACGGAATGAAAATTTCTTCTCAAGTTCAAGACGAAAAATCAATATTTTTTATTACTTGACAAAAACTTTTTTTTTATACATTATTTTGTCAATCAGATAATAAAAGGGAAAAAAT
>DAOWNP010000300.1 GCA_030642545.1 Desulfobacteraceae bacterium
CATCTGTACATTGGGTAGCAAAAAAACTGTAATTTGACAACAAACTTTTTGACTGCTATATTATTTTCCAGTTGTATAAGATATAAATTGTTATGTTAACCATAGCCGGATAAGTCCAGTTTATTGAATAATTACCAGCAATTCTAAATATGGCATCAGCTAATTTTATTCACGGTGGTTTTTATATTCTATGCTCATTTGTTAGATTTTTTTTACCCAGAGCCCATCTTTTTTCGCTTTCCAAGTAGCTATGCAAAAAACGAAAGAAAAAAGCAATGCTCAATTTTTGTTTGGTATGTTAGATATTCCATCTGATAACCAGATCAAAAACTTGCTGGATGAGGTTGCCCCGGCTATGTGTTTCCTGTATTTTCTTATATATTTAATGAATTAAACAATGCAGGAACAATCAAAACTATGGAAGAAAACATTCAATTTGAATCAGAAAAATATACACTGGAAGGAGTATTCGAGCGGGGCAAGGGAGATAGAGGCGCAGTCATAACACACCCGCATCCTCAATATGGGGGTGATATGAATAATTATGTAATTAAAACAATAGCAGATGTTTATAAACAAAAAAACATTTCAATCTTGAAATTTAATTTCAGAGGTGTTGGTAAAAGCCAGGGAAGTTATGACAACGGTACAGGTGAACAAAAAGATGTTATAAGCGCAGTTTCATATCTTTTAAAAAGAGGAGTCAGGGAAATTGATCTTGCCGGATATTCTTTTGGAGCCTGGATAAATGCACAAGCAGTCAATAACGGCCTGCAGGCACACAAAATGATCATGATATCACCACCTGTTGTTTATTTCGATTTTACCGGATTTTCATCAATAAACAATTTAAAACTTATAATAACAGGAAGTGAGGATGACATTGCACAGCCGGATATTATAAAAAAAATGTTTCCCCAGTGGAATCAAAATATCTGTTTTAAAATAATAGAAGGTGCTGATCACTTTTATGGAGGATATCTCAAACAACTTGAAGCAGTTTTATCTTCCTGCTTATAAAAAATACCTGTAACTGCTCATCTGTTAAAAAAACAGTGCTTGCATATCAAATAACTGAATAATTACGGTTTGTTGACCTCACTTTTTAAAAGATTTTTCAGACCGGTTAAAGTACCTTTCCAGACAGCATCCTCGCCTACCATTATTGCTATTATCACATCTTTTTCAACGCTAACCTCCAGAACTATCTCTTCATCCCCTACCAGAAAAACCGCTTCTCCCCATCTTTCAGCAGGAAGACCTGTAACCTCACAATCATAATCTGTTCTAATCTCTCCAGTCATTCTTATATCAGTCATTTTTTTTCTCCATATTTTATCTGTTTTAGGAAAAATTTCGCATCAGCTTTCGATTTCCTCAACTAACTGATTAAATTTTATTGACAATTCCTCAACCATGGCGTCAAGACCATCAAATTTATTTTCACATGCTACATCGTCTATTTTTTTTATAATATCATAGATTTCCATTATGCCAAGATTTCCTGATGCACCTTTAATAGAATGAGATCTCTTATGAACTTCTTCAATTTTTTTAGCATCAAGAGCAATTTTCAACTCTTTGAGTTCTGAGGTTGTTGTTTCCACGTAAAGTTCTAATAATTCTTTAACATCATCTACATCCAATTCAAGATTTTTTGCAATTTCATCAAGTTTCATAAATATCTCCTTGTATGTTGAAGAAATAAATTATTTAGCTGTTTAATATACGCTTCCGGCATGTTCTAATTATGTCTGAAGCATATATGCAATCAGTACTGAAGCACCACCTTATTTTAATCTTGAAAGCTGATAAGGATTAATATATGTTTAGTCCAAATTTAAATTTTTTTATTTTATACTTTAAATAATTCAACTTTCAGGGATTAAGCATAGCCTGTCGCGGGGCATGTTCCTCGAACAGGCCAAACATTGGCACGAACAAAGTTTTCAGTTTAACAGTTGAGGTTACTATATTTTTAAACCATTAACTGTGAACAGGCAACCATAAACGGTTACAAAAATATAGACCGTCACATAAATAATTTCACTGCGTTATCGGTCGTCGGAGTATTATAATACGCCCTCCTCCCTCTGGCCTTGTTAAATTTATTATGTGACAATCTATAGATTGAAAGGTTATAAATGGCTCAGGAAAATGACATTGTTCTTATCTACTGTGAAAATAAGCCCCTGGCATTTGCCAGAATTGAAGAAATATTTCCCGACATTAAAAAAGACTGGTTTAATGTAAAGCTCCTTTTCCTTCAGCTCCCCTTACAAACAGTAATATGGACATTAAAAGATGTTTACATTAACGGAGAAAATTTTACCATGAATAGCAAAAAAATGAAACTGGAACTTGTTGTCTCTCCTGAAGATAAAACTGAACCAAATATTACGGACAATAATCAGAAAAAAAATAAATCTTTAAAAAGTAGTAAAACTATTTCTCTTGCAGATTATAAAAAAAACAAAAATCATAATAAATAGTGCCTTTGCCAGCCAGATGCATTAACACTTAAAAATACGAACTTATTTTTGTACGCCCCTAATGGCCTTTAACAACTCAAAAATCTATACTCGTTTAAGATGAGCAATCAGCCAAAAACAGTAATTTCAGCGTCAAGAAGAACAGACATTCCTGCTTTTTACATGACATGGTTTATGAAACAGATTGAAAAAGGTTTTTTTGAATCTGTAAACCCTTTTAACAGAAAAGTTTCTATTATTCATAACAGACCAGATAAAATTCATACAATAGTTTTCTGGTCAAAAAATTTTGCTCACTTTATTAAAGGAGAGTATGGCGAAAAATTACAAAAAAAAGGATATAATCTGTTTTTCAACTTTACAATCAATTCAGGTTCAAAACTGCTTGAACCGAACGTTCCTCCATTAAAACAACGTTTAGAGCAACTTAATTATCTTTCTCGCAAATTCGGAGCAGAAACTATAAATTTAAGGTTTGATCCTGTTTGTTTCTTCAAAACAGAACAGCTGAGCATGGGTAATAATCTCCATGACTTTGAACATATTATATCCAAAGCATCAATATACGGAATAAAACGCTGCATTACAAGTTTTATGGATCATTATAAAAAAATAACAAAAAGAACTGCTCTTATAAAAGATTTTTCTTTTATTGATCCTCCAGCAGAAAAAAAGATTGAGATTCTTCTTTATATGAAAAAAATACTTAATAATAAAAAGATTGAACTGCTAACCTGTTGCGAAAAAGAACTGATAAATACCCTGCCATCAGGTTCAGGCATTACAAATAGTTCCTGCATACCTAATGATCTGTTTATAAAATTATTTGGCGGCAAGCTTTCTCTTAAAAAAGATGC
>DAOWNP010000355.1 GCA_030642545.1 Desulfobacteraceae bacterium
AGATGGAATAGCTGGCTCTTTTGATGTTTTTGTGATTTTAGATCGGGCAAAGATGACTTGAATCTATTATGTATAATTGCGGAAGTTGTTTTGTCCATGTTCCTTATTAAGGGTTTTTTAAAATGAGAAGTAATAGAGTTTGTAATATAACAGGTATTAAATATCCTCTGTTTCAAGGTGGCATGGTATGGGTTTCTGATTGGAATCTTGCTTCTGCATGTTCAAATGCAGGTATTCTCGGGACAATAGGTACCGGTGGTATGACTTTGTCTGAGGTTGAAACGAATATTTCAAAGATGTTTGATTTAACTTGCAATCCTTTTGCTGTAAATATTCCACTTATAAGACCAAATGCTGAAGAGATAGGTCATATTGCAATAGAGATGGGGGTTAAAGTAATCATTACTGCAGCAGGTAATCCTGGTGCAATTATTCCCAAATTAAAACAATCAGATGTTACTATTATTCATGTTGTTCCTTCTGTAAGGGGTGCGTTAAAGGCAGAACATGAAGGTGCAGATATTGTTGTTTGTGAGGGTTATGAAGCCGGTGGTCATAATAGTCCTCATGAAATTACAACAATAGCTCTTGTTCCCCAGGTAGTAGATTCTGTTGATATTCCTGTTGTTGCTGCAGGTGGTATTGCAGATGGCCGTGGTATTGCGGCTGTTATGGCACTGGGTGCTGAAGGTGTTCAGATGGGAACAAGATTTATTGCTACAAAAGAGTGTAATGCACATATTAATTATAAAAAAAAACTTGTTGATGCACAAGATACAGAAACATGTATTATTGGCAGAAAGCTTAATATGCTAAGGGTGTTAAAAAATAATTTTGCTCAAAGAATACTTGATGCTGAAATAAAAGGAGCATCAAAAGAGGAGCTTTTAAAAATAATAGGAAGTGATGTTAATAGAAATGTATCAGGTGCAATAGATGGGAATGTGGCAGAAGGTACTCTACAGGCCGGACAGTCAGCAGGTCTTGTAAAAGATATACTTTCTGTAGAAGATCTTGTTGATAGTATAATTTATGAGTATGGGAAAGCTGTAACAGGGCTTCCTGTTTTTTGAATTTTTTTTATATGAAAATATATTATAAAAGAGGTGTTTTAAAAAAATGGATTTGAACCAGATTTTTTTTTTGGATAATAAAATACAGGAATATGAGTGGGGGTCTTATACAGCGATACAAGAACTTTTGGATAAAAGAGAAGATGGTGGTGGTGGTGGTGATGATGTAAAACCTATAGCTGAACTATGGATGGGAGCACATCATAAGTCCCCATCAGATGTTATTATCTCTTCAGGTAATATATCTTTAAAAGAGTTGATTGATAGATTTCCAAAAGAGATTTTAGGAAGTATTGCAGCAGAAAAATTTCATAATAATCTTCCATATCTTTTTAAAGTGCTTGCTGTTGAAAATCCTCTTTCTATTCAGGCACACCCTGATATAACTCAGGCAAAAAAAGGGTTTTTAGATGAAAATAGTAAAAAAATTGCTATAGAGTCATCAAAAAGAAGCTTTAAAGATGATAATCATAAGCCGGAATGCATATGTGCTTTAACTGAATTTTGGGCATTAAACGGATTCAGACCTGTAAAGGAGATATCGAAATATATAGATCAACTTTCATGTAAAAAACTTAATAAAATAGTTACAGAAATTAAAAGTTTACCTGACTCTTTGTTTATAAAAAGTTTTTTTATGAAAATTATGGACTTTAATGAAGCTGATAAGAAAGAGGTGGTAGATGATGTTGTTATGCAGTCTAAACTATATTCTAAAAACGATTCTGTTTTTAACTGGATATTGAAACTGCATGAGAAATATCCTTGTGATATAGGTGTTTTGTCTCCTGTTTATTTAAATCTTATCTGTCTTAAGCCTGGTGATGCATTGTTTATAAAATCTAGAGTGCTTCATGCTTATTTAAAAGGAGTTGGTATTGAGCTTATGGCAAATTCAGACAATGTGTTAAGGGGTGGATTAACTCCAAAGCATGTAGATATAAACAGATTGATTGAAATTCTTGATTTTAATCCTTTAAAGGTAGAGCTTTTAAATACCTGTGATATAAATAAATATCAGAAAGATTATGTAAGTTATGCAGAGGAATTTAAATTATCTGTTATTTTGCCTGTAAATGATAAAGACGGTTTTAATTTTAAAACAAAAAGTGTTGAAATAATTTTGTGTATTAAGGGAAGTTCTAAGGTTGTTAATATTGAAACAGGACAAATAACAGATATTAAAAAGGGTGATTCAATAATAATACCTGCTGCTGTAAAACAATATAGTATGTATGGTGATGCTGTATTATATAAAGCATCTGTTAGGTAAATACTGTTATCCTGTTTTTTTTAAATATTATAATAAGAATAATCCATTTTCATAAATTATTTTTTTTTCGCCGGTTGCAAGAGTAGTCGTTACTCTTTTTTGTTCTGTGTTTACAATATCCCAGTGAAGAGCAGAGTCATTAAAACCTAACTCGTTTTTCATGTCTGCTGTAAGGTGTTTTGGATTGCCATTGTAAGTGTCTGAATAAGATGAACCCAATGCAATGTGGCAG
>DAOWNP010000302.1 GCA_030642545.1 Desulfobacteraceae bacterium
AGAAATTGGATAAATTAGCGTTTTGCATCCGCCTGTCGGCAGGCTGTTACGGAATAAAGAATGTACAAGCATAGGCTGCTACAAACTTTTTTAATTAAACACATGTTTTATTGCTTTAGATAATTCCTCCAAATTAAAAGGTTTATGAAGTGTTTTTTTGATCCCGTATTTTTTGATTTCATGTTCTGTTTCTACTTGAGAATATCCTGTACAGATAATAACAGGAATATCTGCTTTTAAATAGTATATTTCCTCTGCCAGTTCATAACCTGTTAATTCTGGCATCGTCATATCTGTAACTACAATGTCAAATGCATCTGGATTATCTTTAAACAAATTCAATGCTTCTATACTATTTGTTTTTGAAACAACCGTATGCCCAAGCATCTCAAGCATCTCTTTTCCTATTTCAGCAATAAAAGGTTCATCATCTACCAGTAAAATTTTCTTTTTTTGATTAATAATTTCTACTTTACTTTACTTTTCTTTTTTTCAGGTAAAATTTTATCTAATTTTATATGGGGAAAATATATATAAAAAGATGTTCCCTGATTAATTTTACTTGTGACTGTAATAGTTCCTTTATGTCTCTTTATTATTCCAGATACAATAGTAAGACCAAGGCCTGTTCCTTCCCCCCTTTTTTTTGTAGTAAAATATGGATCAAAAATTTTCAATATAGTATTTTTATCTATACCATGCCCTGTATCTGTTATTGTTAGTTTATTGTAAGCATTTTGTTTGATATCAGAATTATTAGCTGTTATCGGGACGGTATATTTTTTTTCAACAATTACTGTTAAAACACCTCCTTTGTGTCCTATTGCATGAGCAGCATTAGTACACAAATTTAAAACAATCTGCTGAATTTGTATTGCATCAGCAAATATACAGCAACTGTTTTTATCAATACATTGTTTTATGAAAATGTTTGACGGCAAAGAAGCTTTTAATAAACTTAATGCATCTTTAACAACTATACCTAAATTAACATTTTTTTTCTTTGTTTTATTATTTCTGTTAAACGATAACATTTGGGCAATAAGTTTTCTTGCTCTAAGAGATGCCTGATATATCTTATCAACATAATTAATTATATCTTTATTATCTGAATTTTTTCGTAAAAGTATTTCCGTATATCCCATGATTCCTGCCAGTATATTATTAAAATCGTGGGCAATACCGCTTGCAAGAGTCCCTATAGCCTCTGTTTTTTGAGTTCTTGCAACTTGTTTTTCAAGTTGTTTTAGTTTAGAAATGTCTTTTATAAAAATTAAGCTGGCATAAGTTTGATTCCAGTTTACAGGTATAGACTGAATTAAAGCCTGAAAAGTATTTCCATTTTTTTTTAAAATCTTTACAGCATTAAATTCATATTGTTTTTTAAATTCTATAATATGATTTTTTTCAACAAAATATTTTCTGTAATCAGGATCTATGATGCTTAAAAAATTTATATTTGTAAGTTCACTGGTTTTATATCCGGTAAGACTCATGGTTTTAGGGTTTGAAAATTTTATCTTGTTGTTGTGAACTATAAAAATAGCATCATTAGCATTGTTTACTACTTCGCGATAATTTTGTTCAGATTTTGATAGAGCTTCTCTTGCTTTAACAGATCTGAGTATTTCGCAACTGTATGAAGCAATTATAGAACCAATTTCTAAATCCTGATGTGTGAAAGAATTTTTGTTAAGTTTGTTATGTAAACAGATTATTCCTACAATATTATCTGGTTCATCAAAAAGAGGTAAACCTAAAAAAGAGTTATTTTTATAGCCACCCCATCCGCTTGTTGTTAAATGGTGATGGTTTTTAATATTTTTGATTAACAGATTTCTTTTTTGTGTAAAAATGGTTTCTAATACAGATCTTTTTTTTAAAGGAAAAGGTATAATAAGTGGAACATGGTTTGAATCTAAACTATAACTGAGAATCAGTCCTTTTTTTTCTTTGATGAAGAAACTGGCTCCTTGAGCATCAATATTTTCAGCAAAACTATTTAATAATAATTTTCCCATTTTTTTTATGCTTGTACAAAAAGCAATCTCTTTAAATGAGCTTACAATTTTTTTAAGTTTTGTGTTGATAATTTCAAGTTCTAAATTTTTTGCTTTAAGTTTTTTTTGAGTATTTTCCTGCTCTTTAAAAAAACTATTTCTAATAAAGGTTTTTTTTAAAAACTGTATTAAAGTCTCTATCTGTAAAGGCTTTTGAAAATAATGAAAAACTCCTTTATGAGCGAGTGATATTTCTGGATCTATTTTAGTAAAGGTTGTAATAATACAAAGTGCTTCATTGTTTATAGCAATAATTTTAGATATTAAATCAATACTTGATCCATCAGGAAATTTTAAATCCATCATAACTATATGGGGTTTGTATTTCAAAACCATACTTATACTATCTTTACAAGTTCCTGCAGAATAAACTACATAGCCTTTTTTACTCAAAATATCTGTTAAATTAACACAATGAGTATAATCATTGTCTGCTATAAGAATTTTTTTTTTCTCCATTTTTTACAGGCCTTCAATAATTTGTTTTTTTATAAAAAAAAGAAAAAAAGGAGGTTGTCATAATATCGACTATCATATGTCAAAACGTAAGCTATAAGCAAAATTAGAACTAAGGGAACTTGCAAAAAAAAAAGAAGTAGAAGAAGAAATTTGTTTGAGTTTTAAAGAATAAAAAAAATTATGTTAATTGTAATATTTATTATTGCATATGATTAATAAATGGTCAAGTATTTAACTCGACAGGCGCATGCAAAACGCTAATTTATCCAATTCCTGCGTTAAAAAATAAATTTAATCCTCAGAATACAACTATAGTGAGATTACAGGTATTTACATATTCCGTACTGTTGATGTTCCATAGCTATGTAAGTAGAAATAATAAACTCTCTAAATTTTGCTAATAACAAGAAATATCAAAAGCCTGCTTTTGCTTTGATTGTTTTTTTACCCCACAGTTTATTAATAAAAACACAGCGGGTCAAATTTCAGTAATATTTCTTGTGGTATTTTAATCACCATGATAATCTCCAAACATTATCATTATCATTCATATTGTATGATATGTGGCTAGAAAAACATAGAAGATATAAAGAAAAAGGTCAAGAATGTTCTGATATTGCAAGATATGCGGATCCGTATATGAACTTGTTAGGAGCAGTAATTACGAAAGCACTGCACTAAGTCACTTGCAATTTGTACCCGTATTGGTGTACATTCCTAATTATGAAACGAAGAAAATTGGAAAAGGCTCTCAAGGAAGCTGGTTGGTGGTTTCTTCGGCATGGTGGAAATCACGAT
>DAOWNP010000094.1 GCA_030642545.1 Desulfobacteraceae bacterium
AATTCTATTGCTTTAACTATTTTATTTACTCTTTCTGAGAGCTCTTTTTCTGTCCATGAAAGCTTAATTAAAAAAGAGAGACACCTTTTCATTATTTCATCTGACTGACCTAAATTCAGGTTTTTATAATCTGGCAGATCATTTATCAAGGTTAAAGGCAACGGAGCTGCTGAAGATAAATTATGAAGATGTGTAAAGTTTTTATAATAGTGCCAGTTATTGGCATACCAGTAAAAACAGGCATCTACTCCTGCATTTGCAAGGTTTTTTGAAGCCTGTACTGTTTTTTCTTCATTTTCCATAAAAAAAGATAGGAAAGTAGCAGAATCACCCTTGGGATCAGGAACAGATCTAAATGAGATATTTTTTATTCCAGACAAAGCTTCTTTTATAATATTTTTAAAATTTCTCTGCTTTTTTATAATCGTATCAAGCTTCAAAAGCTGTGCTACACCTACTGCTGCATTAAGCTCACTTATTCTGTAATTTGAACCTAAAATTGCATGCCCTTCAAGTCCCCTGTCATCTCCTATATGATCATGCCCGTGATCTGCAAAAGCATGAGCTGTATTATACACTTTATCATCATCTGTTACAACAGCACCACCTTCTCCACATGTTATTGTTTTTACAGGATCAAATGAAAAACAGCCTGCTTTTCCAAATGTACCAAGAGCTCTGTTTTTATAACTACCTCCTATAGCCTGACATGAGTCCTCTATAAGAATCAAACCATTTTTTTTACAAAAATCAGAAATTTCATCAATCTGTGCCATAGCACCACACATATGAACCACAAGTACAGCTTTTGTCTTAGGTGTTATTTTCTCTTTTAACATACAGGGATCAAGACAAAGAGTCTCATCTATATCTGAAAAAACAGGTACTGCACCTGCATTTAATACAGCTTCTATGGTAGCTATAAATGTAAAAGGAGGTACAATAACTTCATCTCCAGCACCCACACCACATGAGGCCAGGGCAACATTTAAAGCAGCTGTACCACTTGAACAAAGATGGCAGTGTTTTACGCTTAATTTTTCAGACAACATCTTTTCAAAGGTTTTAGCCTTCCAATGATTATTTCGTACCTGATCAAAACCATAACGAAACAAAACTCCTGTGTCCAATACATCACAAACTTCTTTTTTTTCCTCTTTACCAAATATTTCAAAACCAGGCATTTTATACTCCTTGATCAATATGTAGAAGAATAGTATAATAGTTTATATGACAGTCTTTTTTAATACTGTTATTTCAATATATTACAAATAATCAAAACATTACCTTTGACCATAGACTTTCATGCTTTGTTGTGGCCGACAGGTCGTGGTGTTTATTTGGATTGAGCAGTTAGATATTTTTCCGGATGATCTGCTTTTGCAAAAAAATCACTGAAATATTGTTTAAAAGCTATTCTTGCATATCTCCCTGCTCTTTTTCCTATATAGTCTTTATGTGCAACAACTACTGATACAACAAGTTTTTCTTTACCATTTTTCTCTTCTGCAAAACCTACAAACCAGTCGTATCTTATATTATATGATTTACTGTTATTTATAGACCCTGTTTTTCCACCAATAAAAAGTCTTTTTAAAGTTTTATCACGTCTGTATCCTGAAAATGATTTTCTTGCTGTCCCTGAGGTTACTGTTTTGTGCATAAGCTTTTTAACTTCTTTAGATACATCAGAAGAAATTACACAGTTTATTTTTTTTGTGCTTGTATGATATATCTCTTTTCCGGATAAATTTGAAATTTTTTCTACAATTGTGGGTTCAATTAGCACACCGGAATTTACAACAACAGCTGTTATCATTGCACCATGAACAGGTG
This sequence comes from Desulfobacteraceae bacterium, assembly GCA_030642545.1. GTDB lineage: Bacteria > Desulfobacterota > Desulfobacteria > Desulfobacterales > DAOWNP01 > DAOWNP01. The sequence goes on from DAOWNP010000094.1 coordinate 1,837, forward strand.
ATATTAAAGTGTTTCTATTAAATCCACAAGCGATTTCAGCAAGATTATACGGATTATCTGAAATTTTGAATTGGCTTTTGGATAAAAAAATTTCAAAATCAATTCTTTGATTAAAACCAAAAGCACCTGCATACCTGTTTAGCACATCTTTTCCTAATTTAAACATTCCAATTTTACCAAACACAGGATTAACAGATTGAGCAAAAGAATTTGCAAGAGAGATTTTATTAGTATAACGGTTTCTTTTATTATTTAACTGAGATTTATACAAAGTGTATTTACTGCCATTAAACAATAATTGCGAATTACTTTTTAATCCGCATGTATCAACTACGGCAGCAGCTGTTATAATTTTAAATATACTTGCTGCAGGGAAAATACTTTCCACACACGGGTTAATACCTTTGTTTGATCTGTCATAACCAGCCATAGCACAAATTTCCCCTGTGTAGGGCTTCATTGCAACAATTCCTATATATTGTGAATTTATCTTGTCAAGACTATGAATAAGCTTTTCCTGAAGATTTTTGTTTACAGAAATACTTGCTGTAAATTTCTCTCCTTTAAAATCAATATCTATGCTTTTACCTGTAAAATTAATCAAACTGCCTGATTTAATCAGAGCCTGAATATCCCTCTTTTTTAAATTTTCTACAGGCTTTTTATATACATCTTTTAAAACTTCATCTTTCCCAAAGAAGTTTTCCCTTGCAAAATCATTGATTTTACTGTTTACAGCAAATCGTATACCAAATATAAGCAAACTGCATATAAATATGCCCATTATCCATTTTTTGATTTTTGATTTTACTGTATTTACCTTATTATTCAATTGAAGCTTTGTCTGATATTTTCGCCAGTCTCTGTTTTTATGATAATATGGCTGCACTTAATCTATTCCTATTAAAATCAGCTGTAATCTTCAACAATCCGGGGAAATTTATACAGGATTTACTATATATTCCCAGTAGTGTCCGGTTAGGAAATTGCAGGAGATAAAATTAGGTAAAATAGACAAAATACGGAAAGTTTAATTGTTTTTTCCGCTATTTTAGAATAAATTTTTTGAATTTCTAAGTTTGCTTCACCAAAATTGCGAAACTCGCTCGTACCTCGCTCAAACAATCGCAATTTTTTGGCTGCGCTGCACTAAGTAAATTCTACCAAATTTATTCAATACGCTACAAAAATAAATAAACTTTCCTCACGCAAAATTCTAACCGGATACTACTGTGTTAATTTTATAAATTTATTTTTAAATAACTCTTAATCCAATAATATAAAAATATTATGCTGTTTTTTTATCTTTTACAGACTTTATAAAGTTATCTATAAGGACTAACTCCTGATTCTTTGTTTTCATATTTCTTAAAACAACAGATCCGTTATTTAGTTCATTTTCTCCCATAATAGCTACATACATGGCATTTAATTTACCTGCTTTTCTCATCTGACTTTTTAAACTTTTATCTGAAAAATCCATTTCAGCCTTGATACCTGAAAGATTCAGTTCGCAAATCCATTTGTAAGCCATTTTGTTGCTTTTTTCTCCAAGAGCAGCAATAAAAATATCTATACTTGGTTCTTGCTGTTTTTGCCCGGCTGCTATAATTTCAACCAGTCTGTCAAAGCCTATGGCAAAACCTATGGCTGGTTGATCTGGACCCCCAAGCATTTTAACAAGTTCGTCATATCGTCCGCCTCCAGCAACTGCACTTTGTGCTCCCGGAAGACTTGTCTGAATTTCAAATGTAGTACGCGTGTAATAATCTAAACCTCGAACAAGCTTTGTATCTAACTCAAAAGGGATGTTTTGGCTTTTTAAAGTATCAACTACTGAGAAAAAATGTGTTTCACATTCATCACACAGATAATCTGTTATTATCGGTGCATTTTCTACAGCTTTTTTACAGGAAGGACATTTACAATCCAGAACTCTTAACGGGTTTGTGTTAATACGTCTTATACAGTCTTTACAAAGTTCTGATAAAACAGGTTTAAAAAAATCAATCAGAGCTTTTCTGAAGTCAGGTCGACATTTTGGGCAGCCGAGAGAGTTTAAATGTGTAACTGTATCTAAAACTTCAAGTTTTTCAAATAGAGTTGTGAGCATAAGCAGTATCTGTGCATCTATAAGAGGAGATTTAATACCAAAAACTTCAGCATTAATTTGATAAAATTGCCTGTATCTCCCTTTTTGAGGCCGTTCTCTTCTAAACATGGGTCCTATTGTATAAAGCTTTCTCTCAGGCTCTTTGGCATACATTTTGTTTTGGATATAAGATCTTACAACAGATGCTGTTGCTTCAGGTCTTAATGTAATAAGTTCCCCTTTTCTGTCTGCAAAGGTATACATCTCTTTTTCAACAATATCTGTGTTTTCCCCGATACTTTTTTTAAACAGTTCAGAACGCTCTATTACAGGCAGACGTATTTCAGAGAAACCGAAATTTTCAAATATGGATTTTGCAACAGATTCTACTTTCTGCCATATTCCTATGTCCTCAGGAAGAATATCTTTAAATCCTTTTATTTTTTGTATCATAAGTTTTATCTACATTTTTTATTTAAAATAATTAATATTTTTAACCTTATTTAAATATCGTATTCAACTCTAATTAGTCAACCATAATTTAGGCATCTAAAAAACGGGTAGAAAATAGAACCTGAAACCAACGATTTTAAACACCCCGGTTTTAACTATTTGTCATTGATGAATTTTGGTATCTTTATGAATAATGTGGGACATAATATCACAATTTTTAAAAATTGAGAGCAATGACCTTGTTTTATTATGTTTCAGGTTGTTTTTAGAATTAAAAAAGGGACAATAATGCCACAATTAATATCTTTTTACGATATTAATTATTTGTAAAAATAAAAAGGGTTTTATAAAACAAGTTCTATAACCTATTGATTATATTTTATATAATATATACATAATAAATGTTATATAAAAATAGATATAATCTATTGAGAGACAGGCATATAATTTGCGTGTAGTTAATATATACTAAAAAATTAAATTAGAATGTATTATAGTTTCAGATAGCTTTTGTCTGATCTCAAATCAGTGTATCTGTTTGAGGAAGTTAATTTATTTGCGAAAAATTATTTTTAAGTACCTAAGCAAAAATAAACATAATTTTCGCAAGATAACTTATTGATATTTATTAAAAAAACAATTTGCAAATATTAAATTAATTATACTTAGGAATGTGGATGAAATAACTTCCACAAATAGGCACATAGATTTAGAGTTAGATCGGGCAAAGATGACTTCGAATCTATGATGTATAATTGCGGAAGTTGTTTTGTTCGCGTTCATTAGATGTTTATCTGATAAATACATGATAGATGTTTGTTTAGATGTATAGTTTTTGTATGTAAACTATGTTTTTCAAGCTGAGTATGGTTTCTTTAAAAAAGGTATATAGTAACTTAAGATCAACAGGAAATATAGTATTCAGTGTTTAAATTTCGCATATTAGTTGTATGTAATTTAAAACCTTTGTTCAAGCTTGTAAATGGTAATTTCCTGAGCTTGAACTATAGAAAAATTGATAGTTTTTGTAATATAAAATTTTAAAAAGAAAAGGAGTAACTATGGGAAGAAAAAAAACAAGTTGGGATGATGCGAAAAATATGATGCTTTCAGATACTCAAAAAACAAGAACGATGGCGGAAAGAGAATCTGTACCTGATGTTGCTTGTGGCAGATGTGCTAACTGGTTTCAGAATTCAAGTGGTATAAACGGGATATGTAATGTTTTAAAAGTTGGCTCAGATCTAAAGGTAGACCCTCCTGTATTTGTGACTGAAGGTACTGTCAGTCTATGTCCTTTGTTTGATATGGATTCAAGTAAATGTACTTATTTTAAAAAAATGGCTATTATGAGCAGTGATATTTCAGAATCATCTGATCCTATGGCAACTCGTCATCAAAGACAACTGCAAAAATAAATTAGAAATAATAATAAGGATAATAAAATGGCTCAACAGATACAAAACGATTTAGAAATGATAAGCAGTGACTCTAAAGAAGATTGGTGGTGGGTAGCTGAAAAAAGCAGATCAGAAAGACTTGATTATTTAAGGAAAGCTGTTTGGAGAAAAGGGAGAAAAGGGGGAGCATATGTTCCTGGTCTTAAAGTTGATTTAGAACGACCTGTTTTATTTACTGAATCATGGCAGGAAAATGAAACAGATTTTACTCCATTGAAAAGGGCAAAAGCAGTAGGGCATGTTTTAGAAAATATTAGTATATTTATTACAGATCATGCCCAGATTGTAGGTTATGAGGGAAGTCTTCCCCATACACTTATGTGGCATCAGGAGTTGGGAAGTATTGTAAATGATGAAATTTATAATCATCCTGATCTATGTCCTGAACCTGTTGAAGAAAATCTTCAAAAAATATCTGATATTAATAATTACTGGTGTACCAGAGATGGAATGACTGCTCTTGTAAAAGAGTTGTCAGGAGAAGAAGTAGTAAAGCTTTTGAGTTTTGTTCTTATGTGGGGTGCTCCTGTAGGCGGAAGTTTTGGATATTCAGGTAAAGATTATGAATATTTTATGAAAGGAGAAAGAGGGTTTAATGATATTATAGATGAGATTCAGGGATATATTGAGAATGCAGAATCAATAATAGAAGGAAATCCAGGACCTGATGTTAATCAATATTATGATAAAATAAATACATGGGAAGCTATGCAATATATATTGGAAGCTTGTATAAAAGCTTCTAAAAGATATTCACGGCTTGCAAAAATTATAGCTGAAAATTTTGAATCAGATCCAAAGAGAAAAATTGAGCTTCTAAAGATAGCTGACGTGTGTGAAAATATTCCTGCAAATGTTCCTGCAGATTTTCAGGAATCATTGCAATATGACCTGTTTACTCAAATATGGACAAGATTTGAAGATGTAGATTCATCATGGCCCGCAAGACCTGATTATTATCACTGGCAAAATTATAATAAAGATGTAAATATAGATAAAAAAATTACAGAGAATCAGGCAATAGATCTTATTGGCGAATTTATGATCAGAGCTTATGAAATGGGACATTATCTGCCTAAATTTGCAGGAGAGGCTCTTCAGGGTATAGTTGGTACCTATGTATGGACCATGGGTGGTGTTAATGAAGATGGCAGTGATGCCTGTAATGATCTTACCATAGCATTTATGAAAGCAGCAAGGCTTGTAAGAGTAGCCTGTCCTACATTTGCATTTAGATGGCATCCAAAAGTAAGTGACAATGTAATGCAAGAGGTCTTTGAGTGTATTCGTCACGGATTGGGTTATCCAAGCATAAGAAATGATCCTGTTTTAATAGCAAACGGAATGCATTGGCATGGACATCCTCTAAAGGAGATGCGAACATGGGTACATCAGGCATGTATGTCACCATGTCCCACAACAAGAAATGGATTTCAGCCATGCAGGATGGCATCAGCTACTTTAAATTGTTCGAAAATGGTAGAGTACACGTTGCATAATGGATATGATTATTGTGTTAATATGCAAATGGGTCCTGAAACAGGCGATGCAACAAAATTTGCAGATTTCGAAGAGTTTTTTGCAGTCTGGGTAAAACAGATGGAATGGCTAATGAATTTTGCTGTTAGAATAGTAAACAGAAGTAGAAATAAATCAGGTGATACCTATGGGCGTCCTCTTCTTTCTGCAATATCTCAAAGAGCTGTTGAGGGTGGTATAGATATTTTAAAACCAGGGGAGGAAAGAGGAAATTGCTGGGTAACATTTTTTACCTGGGTTGAAAATATAGATAGTATAGCTGCTGTTAAAAAATTTATTTATGACGAAAAAAAATATACGATGGAAGAGTTACTGGATGCACTTAAAACCAATTGGGTAAACAGAGAAGAGATGCGGCTTGATTTTGTAAATAATGTACCAAAATGGGGAAATGATGATGATTTTGTTGATGAAATTATGGTACGCTGTTTAAGAGAAGTTGCAAGACATTCATGGGAAATAAGATGTCCTTCTGGAAACCCATGGCCAGCTTTACCTGAAAATGTTAGTGGAAATATTCATTTTTCAGGAATGGTTCATGCTCTGCCTAATGGTAGAAGGTTGGGTGATGCACTCTATGATGGTGGTGTCTCTCCAGGGCCTGGTCTTGATAAAAATGGTCCTACAGCAGTACTTAAATCATGTGCAAAAATTGATCATGTTTCAGATGGTCGTGCCTTTTTGCTTAATCAGCGTCTTTCCCCGACTCAGCTTGCAGGAGAAGGTGGGTACAGATTATGGAGAGCGTATATGAAAACATGGGCTGATCTCGGTCTTGATCATGTTCAGTTCAATATGGTAGATGATGCAACTTTAAGATCTGCACAAAAAGATCCTGAAAAATATCAGGAAGTTATTGTAAGAGTTGCAGGTTATAGTGCTCATTTTGTAGATATTAGCAGAAAAACACAGGATAATATTATTCAACGTACAGTTCAGGGTCTTTAATTTTAACATAAACTGTACTCACATAAAGGTTAGTTTTGGCAATTATATAATCTAAGGAACGGCACACTTTATAACTTCCAAAACTAACTTGAAGGTATAGGAATTTTCATTTTTTATGTAATAATATCAAAATATTATATTATTTTTCGAGAAAATGTGCTTTAAAGTTAAAGCATGATAAAGCCCAAATCGAAAAATGCAGACAAGGGTATATTTAAACGAATATTTCATG
>DAOWNP010000215.1 GCA_030642545.1 Desulfobacteraceae bacterium
GGCAAAAATCACAGATAAATCAGCTATCCAGTATAAAACTCTAAATACCAAAAAAGGCCCTGCTGTTCATTCATCCAGAACACAAAATGATAAAAATCTTTATCACAGAGCAATGAAAGCTGTTATCGAAAAACAGGAAAACCTTAACCTGAAACAGGCTATGATTAACAGCCTGATTATTGAAAACGGACATATCTGCGGAGTTTTAGACAATACAGGATTTGGTTATCAGGCAAATGCTGTTATTCTTGCAACAGGAACTTTTTTAAAAGGACGTATCCATATAGGTCTAAACTCTTTTAAAGCAGGCAGACAAGGAGAATTTGCTTCATATGAACTTGCAAGACAATTAAAAAACCTTGGTTTTAAACCCGGCAAAATGAAAACAGGAACACCACCAAGATTAGATAAAAACACTATAGATTTTTCAAAATTTCAAATTCATAGAGGAGACTTTCCTCCGGTTTTTTTTTCACAAACAACAGAAAAAAACGACCTTCCCCAGTTTCCAAGCTATATTGGACACACAAATGAAAAAAGTAAAAAAATCATACAGGACAATATAGACAGGTCTCCGCTTTACTCAGGAACCATCAAAGGTGTTTCTGCCCGCTACTGCCCTTCTTTTGAAGACAAAGTTGTTAAATTCCCTGAAAGAGACAGGCATCAGGTTATTTTAGAACCAGAAGGCATTGATACTTCAGAAATTTATGCAAGCGGACTTGGAAACAGTATGCCCCTTGAAGTTCAGATAGAATTTGTAAGATCAGTAAAAGGTTTGGAAAATGCTGAAATTATGCGTCCTGCCTATGCTATAGAATATGATTACATAAATCCTGTTCAACTATTACCGACCCTTGAAACCAAACTTATTTCAGGTCTTTTTATGGCAGGCCAGATTAATGGAACATCTGGATATGAAGAGGCTGCAGCCCAGGGGCTTTGGGCTGGAATAAATGCTACCTGTATTACTCAAAAAAGAAAACCGTTTATTTTAGACAGATCCCAGGCATACATGGGAGTTATGATAGACGACCTTGTTACAAGAGGCACCTCAGAGCCATACAGGATGTTTACATCAAGGGCTGAGTACCGGCTCATGCTAAGAGAGGATAATGCTGATTTAAGGCTTGCTGAAACAGGATACGATTTAGGACTTGTTGATGCTTCTGTGCTATCTTGTATAAATGAAAGAAAAAAAAAAGCAGAAAAAGAGATTAAAAGAATATGCTCTCTTGTGGTTAAACCTGAAATCAAAATAAATGAGTATTTACAAAAACACAATACTCCAACAATCGACAATGGCGTCTATCTCGACTGTCTTTTAAAAAGAAATGTTTTAGACTATGATCTTGTTAACAGGTTTTTTAAAAGCAATGATGATTTATGTCCAAAAGTTATAAAGCAGGTTGCAATTGAGATTAAATATAAAGGATATATAGACAGACAAGCCAAAGAAATCGGAAAATTTAAAAATCTTGAAAAGATAAAGTTTCCAAAAGATTTTGACTATAGTAATGTTTCCAACCTTTCAAATGAACTCAAAGAAAAATTATTAAACATATTACCGTCATCTTTAGGACAGGCTTCAAGAATTGAGGGAATTACCCCGGCAGCTTTATCAGTACTTATAATTGCCATAAAATCTCATAAAAAAAGCAACAAACAGCTTTTGTAAAATATACTCTTTGTTATTTTTTTTTATATGCATTATTTATATAGTTTGAAAGTAGCATTACCCTCATAAGCTTGAGTATATACGCCCTCTCCTTTTTGTTATATTGCAAATAATATTCAGAAATATTTTCTTTTGCAGGTTCTTTTCCTCTTAAGAATGTCCAGTCCTGCACATATTTTAAAACAATCCATTCCCGATAATCAAATCGTACAAAGTTTAAGGAGATAAGATCATCAATTTCTTCTTTTGATATTCCAAGCCTCTTTCCAAGGGCAGAGTGAGCCTTTATTCAATTAGAACACTTATTTGACATAGATATTGTTAATAAGATTTTTTCTCTCAATATTTTATCAATCTTCAACCAAGTCATTAAAAATGTTGGTCCTCTGAAGATATCAAATAATTTTTTAAAAAAATCTGCAATTGATTCAAAGGATCTTTTTTCAATCATATCCATTTATCATACCTAATTTATTTGGTTATTAGTAATCTTTATCTTTTTTTAAAAAAATTTGTGATCTAATTAATTTATTTGATTTTTAGAACCCTGTCAATTAAATAGACTAAATACAAGAAAAATGTATAAGCATCAAATTCGTATACTTCTTTACAAATTTTAAGCTTTAATATATATCTGTTATCAATATTTGGTTAATTTTATTTAATATACTTTACATAAAAAAATTATGACTACTTATTTTAAAAAAAAATTAAATCTACTGATAGTATCATTATTGTGCTGTTTTATATTTACAAACTTTACGGTAGCAGACACAAATAATGAAAAAAAAATAACACCTGAAATAGATAAAATATTAAAAAAAATAGAAAAAAGATATAAAGGCAACGGTTTTTCAGCTCTCTTTTTCCAAAAATCCACATTAAAAGCAATGGAAATAACAGATACTGCATCAGGCAGGGCTTATTTTAAAAAACCTGCTATGATGAGATGGGAATATGATATTCCTGAAAGACAATATATTATTACAAATGGAAAATCCCTATGGATTTATAAACCTGAAGATAATCAGGTTCTGATAGGCAAGTTTCCAACTTTTTTTGGAAATGGGAAAGGAGTAAGTTTTCTTTCAGATATAAGACTTATACGAGAAATATTCTTTTTTTCCATGGAACCGGCTGACAAAAAAGGCAATACTGTTTTAAAGCTTATCCCAAAAAAGAAAAACCCGGATCTTACAAAGATTTATCTTTATATTTCAAAAGAAAATAATAATATTGTCAGATTATTATCATATAATGAATATGAGGATGAAACACGAATAGATTTTTTTAATATAAATTTTAAAGCAAAAATGAAAGATTCAATGTTTGTGTTTAATATTCCTGACAACTCAGATATTGTAACTTTTGATAAATAACAAAAACAGGCGGAACAGGTACAGTTCAGGAGCTATAAATGAAGACAAAAATAAGAAAACTGTTAGAAAAAAGAAATGCTATTTTACTTGCTCATAATTATCAACCTCCAGAAATTCAGGACATTGCTGATCTTTGCGGTGATTCTTTAGAACTTAGTATAAAAGCTGCTGCAACTGATGCTTCAATAATAGTATTTTGTGGTGTTCATTTTATGGCAGAAACAGCTTCTATACTTTCACCTGAAAAAACAGTTCTTCTTCCAAATCTTAACGCAGGGTGTCCCATGGCAGATATGGTAACTGCAAAAACTCTTAAGGCAAAAATAAAAAGCCTTCCTTCAATGCCTGTTATCACCTATGTTAACTCTACAGCAGAAGTCAAAGCTCTCTCTACTGCATGCTGCACTTCAGCAAATGTTGTAGATGTTGTAAACAGCTTTACAGAAAAAGAGATATTAATGATTCCTGATAAAAACTTAGCTATGTATGCTGCCACAAAAACAGATAAAAAACTGCACCTTTGGGAGGGTTATTGTCCCATACATGACAACCTTTCCACAAAAGATGTTAAATCAGCAAAAAAAAAACACCCTGATGCTGTTTTTATGGCTCATCCGGAATGCAACCCAAAAATACTTGAAATAGCAGATGTTATACTCAGCACATCAGGTATGATCAAATATGCAGTCCAGTCAAAAAACAAATCATTTATCATAGGTACTGAAAATGGGATTATGTATCCATTAAAAAAGGCCAACCCTGATAAAATGTTTTACTGTGCATCAGATTCTATGGAATGCTCTGATATGAAGAAAATAAGCATTGATGATATTTTTAACTGCTTAGAAAACATGAATTGTGAAGTTTACGTTAACGAAGATATAAGAATAAATGCAGTTAAAGCTGTTAAAAGAATGCTTGATTTTACAAAATAAACATAGGGTGCTCTATTTTGAAAAAAATTGCAATTGTGGTAAAACCTGATAATAATGCAAAAAATATGGCTGTAAAGCTTGCATCATGGCTTAAATCAAAAAATATAGATGTACTTAATAAAGTGATTATACCAACAGAAGATAAAAACGCCAATATAAACTTATCTACTGCTCCTTCTGATCTCTTTTGTGTTTTTGTTTTAGGCGGCGACGGTTCTTTTTTAAGTGCTGCAAGATGGATCAATGGACAAAACATACCTTTAATAGGTGTTAAATTTGGTGAAGTTGGATTTCTTGCTGAAACATCTGCAGATGATCTATTTAAAACCGCTGAATATATTATAAATAACAAATTTGAAACAACAGCAAGAATGCAGCTTCAGGTAATTGTACAAAGAGACGGTAACAAAATAGCAGAAGAGACTGTTTTAAATGATATTGTAATCAATAAAGGAGCTCTTGCCAGACTTGCCAAAATAAAAACATATGTAGATGATCATTTTTTAACAACATACAGGGCAGATGGACTCATAATATCTACACCTACAGGCTCTACAGCGTATTCTCTTGCAGCAGGAGGACCTGTAATCCACCCTTATATACAGGGCTTAATAATGACACCCATATGTCCTTTTACATTAACAAACAGACCGCTTATCCTCCCTGATTCATTTTGTATAAAAATCAGGCTGGAAAAAGGCTCATACGATATAATGCTTACCTTTGACGGTCAAAAAGGACTTGAAATTGATGAAAAAGATACAATTATCATTAAAAAAAGCCCTTTTTCCGTTTATATGATAATCATGCCCGACATAAAATATTTTGATGTTTTAAAAGCTAAATTAAAATGGAGTGGCAGCAGATCCTGAAAAACATAAAAGA
>DAOWNP010000132.1 GCA_030642545.1 Desulfobacteraceae bacterium
ACAGGTGTTATTAAGGCCAATTTTCCCACGCGAATATCATTTCAGGTTTCGTCAAAAATTGACTCGAGAACTATAATTGATTCAAATGGAGCAGAAAGTCTGCTGGGTAATGGAGATATGCTTTTTCTTCCTCCTGGAACAGGAAAATTAAGAAGAATTCAGGGGGCATATATATCAGAAGATGAAGTTGGCAGAATTGTTGAGTTCCTAAAAGAACAAAGTACTCCTGAATATGATGAAACAGTGGTAGAATCAAATGAAGAAGATGATAATAAAGAGGATGTAAATATAGAATTTGATGAAAAATATGATGAAGCTGTTTCTTTAGTTACTAAAGCAGGACATGCATCTATTTCTATGGTTCAACGGCATTTACGTATTGGCTATAACAGAGCTGCACGAATAATTGAAATAATGGAGAAAGAAGGAGTTATCGGTCCTGCTGACGGAGCAAAAAAAAGAGAAATCCTGGTTAAAAGTTATGAATAAGGAGGTATTGATGGATTATGATGAAAAATTGATAGATAAGATTAAAGGTTTTGTTGATCCATGCGAGGGCAGGCAATTATTTAAAACTGCTCTTAAAGCAAGCAGAATGGGACCTTGTCTTGAAATAGGAAGTTATTGTGGAAAATCATCTGTTTATATAGCAAGTGCATGTAAAAAAAACGGTAGTATCCTTTTTTCTGTTGATCATCACAGAGGATCTGAAGAACAACAGCCAGGAGAAGAATATTTTGATCCTGAACTATACAACCATGGCATAGGTGAAGTAGATACAATAAATTATTTTAGAGAGACTATAAAACTTGCACAATTGGAAAATACAATTGTTCCTGTTGTTGCAAAATCTGAAATTGCTGCAAAGATGTGGACTACTACATTAAGTCTGGTTTTTATAGATGGCGGTCATTCTTATGAAGCTGCTTATAATGATTATAATTGCTGGGTATCCCATATTATGCCGGGTGGTTATTTGCTGGTTCATGATATTTTTGATGATCCTGAAAAAGGAGGGCAGGCTCCTTATCAGATTTACAGTCTTGCAAAAGCTTCAGGGTTGTTTAAAGAATTGCCTATGGTTAAAACTCTTGGAATTTTACAGAGATTAGATTGTGGTGGTATTTATAATATTTTGGTTTAGTTTTAAATTCACTATAGCTTAAATTATGATATCCTGTAAACATTGAAAATGTTATTTTTTTAATTTTTTGTTTTAGTAAAATACAAAACCAGACTTTTGCCAAGTACAGGATTTAATAATTTATCAAGTGCTCTTGTTATCCACGGTTTTTTCATTATATCCCATGTTAAAAATCTGTGATAAAGATTTACAGCCATTGAATCATTTCGAGTTGGTCCAACAAAACATTTAAGCCACCAATATGGGGAGTGAATACTGTGAGCATAATGAAGAGCCCAGTTTTTTACTCCCTGTTTTTCAAGCTTTTTTATAAGGTCAAATTTTTTATATATTCGCACATGTCCCTGATTTGCATTAAAATACTCATCAGACAACGCCCAGCATATTCTTTCAGGAAAAAAGCTGGGAACACTAACAGCTAAGTTTTTACCTAATTTTAAAACACGTATTATTTCTTTCATTGCTGTTTTGTCATTGGGAATATGTTCCATCACTTCAGAACATATAACATGATCAAAATAGTTTGTTTTAAAAGGAAGGGATGTAATATCAGCCACAGACGTTCCCCAGACACCTCCTCCGTGATCATTAAGCTCATCGTGTAAACGCAGCCTTTTATGAGCTTCTAAAAGATCATCAAAACCAAGATCTGCACCTATGGCAACAACCTTTGGGAATCTGTATGCAGCACAAGTATGTCGTCCCGGACCGCACCCAATATCTAATATTTTATCTCCTGGTTTAATATTGAGTCTGTTAAAGTCTATTGTGATCACTTATTACCTCCCGATATGTTTCAACGGTTTGTTTAGCCGCCTTCTCCCATGTAAATTTTTCCTGAACCCTTAAAAAACCAAAGTTACCTATTTTTTTTGCATATTTTTTATTGTCAAGAAGATGTATTATAGCATTTGCCAGAGCCTTGTGATTTGCAGGAGGAACTAATATACCAGCGTCTCCTACAACTTCAGGTAATGCTCCGCCTGTTGTACTTATTACAGGAACTCCACATGCCATAGCTTCTCCAACCGGAAGTCCAAAGCCTTCATAAATAGAAGGTACAACAGCCATATTAGCTTTTGCATATTGTTGCCTGAATTCTCTGTCACTTATTCTTCCTGTAAAATGAATAAATTTTTCGATTTTAAGTTTTTTAATAAGTCTTGCTATACCACCATTTTCTTTAGGTTTTCCTATTACAATAAGCTTAATATATTTATGTGTATTTAATACCTCTTTTATGGCATATATAAGATAATATAATCCTTTAAGCGGTGTATCTGCACTGTTTGTAACTATAATTCGCCCATCTTCACGATCTATTTCAGGGATGGGGTAGAAAAGCTTTGTGTTTATCCCGTTTGGTATAACATCAAAACTTGCTTTATCTATTTTAAATTCATGACTGATATCGTTTTGAGCACATTTTGATACAGTTATTATATGTGAAAATTTTTTTGATATTCTTTTCTGCATTCCAAGAAAGGAAAACCATCTTAAATGCTTTATTTTTTTCCAGTATGATTTTACACTTTTTAAAGCTATATCACGATCAACTGTTATTGGATGATGGATTGTAATTGTGGTGGGAACAAGTCTTTTGATAGCTAATATTCCATAAGACAAACACTGGTTGTCATGAATAATATCATATTTCGTATGATTTTTTAGAAGATATTTATAAGCCCTGAGTCCAAAAGTAAACATTTCAGGGAATCCCATGGAAGATACGCCAATCCATTCAACCATGTTGATGGGATCTGAGAGTTCTTTTAAAGATGGAAATCTGAACATATCTTCAAAATTAAACAGGTCCAGACACGGAAGCATTATAAGTTTCACATCATTATCTAATTGCGGGTCAGGCGGTCCTGATAAAACATCCACCTTGTGTCCTAAATCAATAAGAGCACGACTTAAATTTCTAATATAAACTCCCTGCCCTCCACAATGAGGATTGCTTCTATAGCTTATAAGGCATACTCTAAGAGGCCTGTTAGTATCTACCATTTAAACAGTTCCTTTATAAAAGATATTAACACAGTTCACTAATTAAATATTAGTTTCTACCTATAATTATGCAATAATATTGTCAATAATTAAAATCAAAGAGTGCTATAAAGATGTAAAAAAAGGTAATTATTGAGATTATATCTTAATTAAAAAAATAGCAATATAGTACCTGACAGTTACTGCTTTTTTATAATATTAGTTTTGTTTAAACTTACAATTAAAGATTTTGTTTTTAATCTTTATTGTAGTTTTAAATTGATCGACAGGTTACCTGCAGAATAGGAAATTTCTTCCTCGTTCAAGGCAGAAAAATTAATTTGATTCTCAAAATATAAAATCGTATGCTTGCGGTAAAAAATAATTTTGGTTTTGAAACTACAATGCATAATTTACGGAATCTGTTTTGTATTTGTTTATAGTGTTTTAGTTTGTAAATATTTAAAAACTAATACTATATTTAGTTATCATGGATTTATTTTAGTAATTTAGAAATATGCTAATCATTTTAAAAACTGGAATATGTATATGAATTTTAAAACTCATTATCAAAAGTATTTAAACATAACTCTTCCATTTGTCATATTAGGAACTTTTGTACTATCACTTCAAACTGCATTTCAAAAATTATCTCTAAGGTGGGATGGTGGTGATAACAGTTACTGTTATCTGATTATTCCACTTTTTATTTATCTATGCTGGGACAGAAAAAACAGTTTTAAATTTAGCGAATTTTCATGGAGTTTTTGGGGAATAATCCCATTATTGTTATCTGTTATTCTTATTATAACAGGAGAACTTGGCTCGGTTGAAACCATGCTTTATGCAGGTCTTTTTGGATCTGTTTTCAGTATGCTTTTGGTTTTGTATGGGAAACGTATTTATCACCTGACTTTTCCAATAATTCTTTTGTGTTTTATGGTTCCCTTACCTCCATTTGTAAATAAAATACTCACTTTTAAATTAAGAGTAATAGCAAGTGCTATTTCAACAAAACTACTTCAGTTTTCTGGAGTCAGTGTATTAAGAGAGGGAAATATTCTTGATTTGGGCGTTGGCAAGCTACAGGTAGTTGATGCATGCAGCGGTTTAAGGTATTTGATACCTATGTTTCTTATGGCTATTCTTGTGGGATATTTTTTTAATAAGGTAAAATGGCACAGGTTTTTTTTAATTGCTCTGGTTGTTCCTCTTTCTGTTTTTGTAAATAGCTTCAGAATATTTGCAACAGGTTTGCTTACTGTAAATGGTTATCAGAGGTTTGCTCAGGACTTTTATCACGATTTTTCAGGCTGGCTTGTTTTTATGATTGCAGGGTGTATGCTGATTGGATTCTCTTTTGCTTTAAACCGATTAAAAAATAATACATCTACAGTTTTTTTAAAAACTGATGATGGTGGAAAATCTACAGGAGTAGTAAAATCAATTGCTTTAACAGTTGTTTTTTGCAGCTTATTTATAACTACAGGGTATACTATTAACAATACTGCAATTTCCATGATTCAACCTGACAGGGTTGCTTTTGAAAAATTTCCGATGAAAATTTCCGGATGGTATGGGAAAAAAAGTTATCTTTCAAAAGAGATTTTAAATTCTCTTTGGGCAGATGATTATATTCAGGCATCATATCAAAAAAAAAGGATTGGAAATGTTATTACTCTGTTTGTACCCTATTATAAATATCAGGGCACAAGGCATACCGCACATGCGCCCCAGTCTTGTTTACTTGGTTCAGGCTGGGCTATTATTTCTTCTGATGACAGGTTTGTAAAAGTCAATAAAGATCGGAAAATAAAAATAAGGAGTATGCTAATGGGTAAAGGAGATGTAAAGCTACTTAGTTCATATTTCTTTTTTCAACGAGGACGAGTGATTATTAGTCCATGGTTAAATAAATATTATATGATGATTGATGCATTAACAAAAAAAAGAACAGATGGAGCACTTGTCAGAATTGAGATGATAATTCCAAACGGACAGTCATTAGATGATGCTTATAAAATAGCAGAAGGGTTTCTTGAAGATATTTGGATAATATTGGAAGATTATGTTCCTCGTTAGAAACGTGAACAAAAAGCTTTTAAAATTTTATTAACTTTAAGTTATAAGGAAAAAATAATGCAGAGCTGCAAAATAAAAGACAGAGCTGTTACCCTGATTATTTTAATAATTATTTTGCTGCTTGCAGCATGCGGAAGCCCTGAAGAGAAAAAAATAAAGTTTTTAAATAAAGGGCAGGCACTTTTTGAAAAAGAAGACTATGTAAAAGCCAGATTAGAATTTAAAAATGCTATTCAAATTGACCCCAACTTTTCTGATGCTTATTATATGCTGGGAATGGTAAACATTAAGAATAAAAACCATAAAGCAGCTTTTGGGTTTTTTTCAAAAGCTGTTGCACTTGATCCTGAAAATACAGATGCACATATACAGCTTGGAAAACTGTTTGTCGGCGGAGGAGCATTAAAAAGAGCCAAAAAACAAATTGACCTTATTTTAAAAACAGATCCTGAAAACAGGGAAGGACTTTTATTAAAAGCATCAGTTTTGCTTATGGAAAAAAAGAGAGTTGAAGCAAAAAATCTCTTGGAAAATCTTATTGAAAAGGGCATGACAAAGCCAGATGCATACCTTATGGTTGCAACTATTCAGGCTGGAGATAAAAATATTAAAGCTGCTGTTGATACAATTAAAAAAGGGATTAAGGCAAATCCTGAATCAGTTCCCCTCCATATTATTCTAACCCGACTTTATATAGGAAACAATCAGCCTGATGATGCTGTGTTAATTTTAAACAAAATAATAAAACTTGAGCCTGACAAAGCTTCACATAAATTTACCCTGGCAAATTTTTACTGGAATTCTAATCAAAAAGAAAAAGCTGCTGCCTTTCTGCATGAATTTATGGAATCTGATAAAACTATTGAAAACAACTGGGCTTCTCTTGCAAAATTTTACATATCAAAAAAAGAGATTAAAAAAGCTGAAAAAGCTTTAAATCAAGGCATCAAATATATTCCTGAAAGTTACAAGCTCAGGTTTATACAGAGCGAACTGCATGTTAAACAAAAAAAACTTGATTTTGCCATTAATATCCTTAAAGAGTGTTTAAAATTAGATAAAGACCCCGGCTTACCTGATATTTTAAGAACAAAAAATGCACTTGCAAAAATATATTTCTTAAAAAAAGAATTTGAAGTATCAAAAAAATATGTTGATGAAATATTAAAAGAAGATACAAAAAGTCTGGAAGCTCATTTTACAAAGGGAAGAATTTTTCTTGTTAAAGGCGATGGCCTTAATGCCGTTTCTGAGTTTCGAACCGTAGTAAGTGAAAGACCGGAAAATATCACAGCCCACCTGTTACTTGCTGATGCTCATCTTCTAAACGAAGAAAAAGAGCTTGCTGTCAATACTTTACACAACGCTTTAAAAATTAACCAAAAATCAAAAAAGATATTAAATGCTCTTGCTCGTATTTTTGTAATGAACAAGGATTTTCAGTCTACTGAGAAAAATCTGAAAAAAATAGTAGATTATTATCCTGATGATATCAAAGCAAGAGTAACTCTTGGAGATTTTTTTACAAGTACAAAAAAAATTGATAAGGCTGAAAAAGTATATAAAAAAATAATAGAAAAAAATCCAGAAAATGATATCGGTTATTTAAGACTTGCCAGATTATATAGTGTAAAAAAAAATCTGAAAAAAGCAATTTCTATTTTGGA
>DAOWNP010000323.1 GCA_030642545.1 Desulfobacteraceae bacterium
ATATGGAAATACATGAAAAAATGGGACATTCCCCTGAAACCTCCTGCAGAACAACATGTTTAAACTTTCCAGATCTCCTAAAATATTAAAAAAAGTTTATTCGACAGGCGCATACAGAATGAAAATTTCTTCTGTGTTCAAAGCGAAAAATCAATATTTTTTATTACTTGACAAAAACTTTTTTTTTATACATTATTTTGTCAATCAGATAATAAAAGGGAAAAAATTATTAGATCTTTTGGCAGTTTGATTTCCAACGTATTTACCATATGTAAAGTTTGATGCAGTCACAAAAACAAACCTGTCAATACGCAGGTAAATATTATATATACAAATGGTTGTATATATAACTGTTAGTTTTTTTTATGAATATCCGATCAAATGTTCAAAATTACAAAAATAAAAAAGCAATATTATCCATTTTTTGAGCAATAAAGTGCAAGCAATTAATATTTAATTCTGTATAATAAGTTTACGGAAAGGTATTTAATAAAATTAAGCAAAAAAAAGGGAAAGCGGTGAAACTCCGCTTCTGTAAATCAGAATTACTGCCATAATTATGTTCCGCTACTGATCCGAAACTGTAAATCAGAATTACTATCGTAATTATATTCCGCTACTGATCCGAAACTGTAAATCAGAATTACTGCCATAATTATATTTGGGAACGTGGATGAAATAATCAGGATAAAAAGGCAGGGAACCTTGTATGTGGAAGATGATTTATTACTGAATTTAACGTCATTGAGGCTGACTCTTTTGACAAGATTAACAGGATTTTTTTTATTCTTATTATATACCGATCGTCTTGTACATCCTGTCAAAGAAAGAAAATTTTTATAATATTTAATTAAGGAGGGAATTGAAGTGAAAAAGTCAATAGCAGTAATAACCATAAGTTTTGTTTTGTTACTTAGCCTGTCAATCATGGGGGAAGCAGCACCTATTATAGTGTCTCCTGACAAAACTACAAAATTAGGTGGAATAGATGTTCTCTCAAGTGATATGGTAGAATATTATGCCGACACTGATACAGCCAAGTTAATATTTGATGGAGAGAATTTTCACCCCATGTATGAGTGGAATGGCAGGGAAAATATTGATGCTTATGCTGATAATCTCGGAGTTGATGCTAACGGATATGCGCATCTTCTTATTTCCACCACAAACATGGCTCAATTAGGCAATGTCATCTTCAAAGATGGAGATCTCGTAGAGGTGGCATATGATTATGCTACCAATAGAGTTATTGGGGCAGAGCTTTTTTTAAGCGAAGCTTCATTCTCAGCACCAGAAATAAGAGATGTGGATATAGATGCTGTATGGTACTTACCTGATACTGAAGAAATAGTTCTTTCCACCACAAACAGCGCGAGACTAGGTGGTGTCCTTTTCAGAGATGGAGATCTGGTAAAATACAACCCGGCTACAGGCATGACAACTCTGATATTCAGTGAGGATATGTTTTCAAATAGTGAAGCAGATATAGATGCTGTGCAGTGTCTAAGTAATAGCAATATTCTTCTTTCCACTACAGACATGGCAACTTTGGGTGGCATCACCTTTACTGGTGGAGATGTAGTAAAGTACAATCTGGACACTGATGTGGCTACCCTGCACTTTGATGGGAGTAAATTCGACGGCTGGGGAGTTAATGTCACTGCTATCGCACCGATCCCCGGTGCTGTATGGCTGCTTGGCAGCGGGCTTCTTGCCCTGATCGGTATCAGAAGAAGAACTTAGTTTTCAATTTTGAATTATTGCGTATGTGCTTTATTCAACAGGTTGTTACAAAACGCAATTTATCCAAATTTCTACGTTAAAAAAACAATTTAATCCTCGGAATACAACTAAGTATGCCTGCGATTAAATTGTTTTTTTGCCTTGAACACAGAAGAATTTTTCATTCTGCATGCACCTGTCGAATATCCGCCATGCAAGTATCAAGAACAGACTTGACCCCTATTCCAATCCAAGATTATGTGT
The DNA here is from genome assembly GCA_030642545.1 of Desulfobacteraceae bacterium. GTDB lineage: Bacteria > Desulfobacterota > Desulfobacteria > Desulfobacterales > DAOWNP01 > DAOWNP01. The sequence goes on from DAOWNP010000323.1 coordinate 1,987, forward strand.
ATCAATTTTGTCAAGATATTCCTGAACCATCTGTTCAAGCTTAACCTTTTTAATTTGCGTAAACGGTTCTGTTTGAAGAAGGGTTTTACCCAAACCCTTTGAGTGATAAACAGAAACCAGATCTTCAGAAATTTTACACAAATCTGCGTTATGCTTTTTGCAGCGTTTTAATGAAAATTCAGTCTCCAAAAGAGATGCTCCAAGCTCTGCCTTGTCAGCTTTTAAACCTGCAATTGTTTGATTCCGTTCTTTAACTGTTAAAACAGTTTCTGCCAGCCGGACTCTGTACAGATCACGATTTTCCTTAAGTTTTACAATCCTTGTCTTAAATTTTTTGATCTGTTTTTTTAAAGCTGTAATTTTTTTAAGATGCTTTGATTCTATAATTTCCATTTCCCTGTCTAACATCTTTTTTTCCTGCTCAACTTTTTTTAAAGCATTGTCTGCCCTGCGAAGCTGGGCTTTTAGACTTAGTTTATTTCTCTGTAAAACAGAATTTTCTGATTTTTGCCGGATATATTTTTTTTGCAATAATTTAAATTTATTATTGGTATTATCTAATCTTGCATTCAGGATATTCCTCTCTCCAGTCACATGGTAAAGTGAATACCCAAGATAAACGGCAGTACCAAAAATTATAAGTAAAGCTGAAAAAAACAATCTTTTTTTTGTATTAAAGGAAATTGACATTTTTTTAAAAAGCCTTTTTCACAAATTAAAATAATAAGGAACACGGACTGTATTGCCGTATCAAATGTTAATCACATGTAATCCATTGAGCAGTAAGCATTTGCAGGGTGCTGCAGATGCAAGGCGGCGGGTACGCGGAAACGTACTAATTGTACTTCTGCGTGCCTGCCAACGCAGCAGGTGCGATACCCTGTGAACGCTTACTTAAAAGACAGCGTTTATATCTATCTGAAGAGTGTCAATTGCAAGCTGACCATACTCTGTTAGGATTTCATCTGCTGTTCTCCATTTAGCACTAAGCCAGACATTTTTATACAACCCGATCTGAGTGTTTAGAATCCAGCCTTTAGCATCGGTTCCACC
>DAOWNP010000104.1 GCA_030642545.1 Desulfobacteraceae bacterium
TTTTCTTTAATTTTTTCAAGTTCTATCGCTGTATCTTTATTTTTGTTTTCCTGCATTTTGGAATCAGGTATGAGAATTATTCTTGCCCTGTGCTGGTTATCAATAAAATACTTCTTGATCTGGTTTTCAAAAAAATGTCCATGCTCTATTTCTTTGTGAAGCCTGTTTAAGTCTGAATCAATATTAAGGATTTTTGTAGAATCATTTCCATGAAACCAGTTCCCGCAAATAGTAAGCAGAAGTTTTATACCGTAAGGATAAGGCGAGTTTGTAACTTCTTTTTTGTAAAATTCTAATTGATGGATTGCAGAATCTATGAGCTTTTTTTCAATACCATCTTTTATGAGTTTATTTAAAGTATCAAATATAATTTGTTCAATTTTATCTCCACTATCTTTACAAACATCTTTAAGGCCGCATGAAAATAGTGTATCTTTATTGTCTGAGTCAAATCCTGTCCCGTCAGATAATGAGCTTCCAAGTTTGGAATCTGTTAATGCTTTTTTTAGTGGAGATGCAGGATTACCAAGAAGAATATGTTCTAAAAGAGACAGTGTTAAGACTTCAAAAACTTCCACAATATCAGCCGTCAGCCATGTAAGGCAGATCTGGCACTTTTTTGAGTGGTCTTCCTTTTTATCTAAAGGATAAGAAAAAGTTATCTCTTTATTCTTGTCCCATTTTTGCTGATTGAGCACTTCAGATTTTGGATCTTTATAGTCAAAATGTTTTAAAATTTTTTCTTCAATAAAACTCAGATGGTTTTCGAGAGGCATATCACCATAAGTAAAAAAGAAAGCATTGGAAGGATGATAAAATCTTTTGTGAAAATTAATAAGTTCATCATGAGTAAGTTTTGTGATGCAGGCAGGATCCCCGCCTGAATTATTACTGTATGTTGTATCAGGACAGATTGCTTTTAAGATAGATCTTGACATTATCTGGTCAGGTGATGACATAGCACCTTTCATCTCATTATAAACAATACCTTTAAAAGTGAGATTTGGGGTATTTTTATCTGTTTTATTGTCAAATTCCAGCCTGTGTCCTTCCTGTTTAAAACTGAGATCATCTAATTTTGGGAAAAAAGCTGCATCAAGGTATACATCCATTAAATTTAAATAATCTGATTTGTTTGGTGTTGCAAAAGGGTACATTGTCCAGTCAGATGATGTAAAAGCATTCATAAATGTATTAAGGCTTCTTTTTAACATGGAAAAAAAAGGATCTCTCACAGGAAATTTTTTAGAACCGCAGAGAACGGTATGTTCTAATATGTGTGCAACTCCTGTTGAATCGTAAGGAATGGTTTTGAAAGCTACAGCAAATGTGTTTTCCCTGTCTTTATTTTGTATATGAATATGTTTTGCTTTTGTTTTTATATGTTCAAGCTCAAAAAAATCTGCATCAATATCTATGAGTCTGGTTGTTTTTTTAACTATATAACCGAATATTTTATCACCTTGTTTTAACATGCAGCCGGATGAATTGTTTTTATTCATTTTTTCCTTTTTTAATAAAAAATAAGTTAATTTGGTGGAGTTAATTTTAGATGTTTAAGGGAATTTGCTTCACTCAAACAAGTTAGAGCTTTTCAAATTTCACCATAGCTTAACTCTGAAATTTGATGGCAGGTGTTATATGACTAACTTCTTGAAATAATATCAGCAGCCTTTTCTATACATCTAAAAATGGTATGACAAAATTTAAGACAGGAATATGATATCCCCATAAAGGCAAAAAAAACAATAAAAATCTTTTAGAATTGGATTATATTATAGCAATAAAGACAATGATAAGAAATTTTAACAAGAACTATTTTAAATAATTTTTTAAAAATAGCTCTTGTGCTAATAAACATAAAAAAATATTATTATTATGCAATGATATACACACCCCTGCTTTTTCTTTTGATTTTTTTTATTTTGCACAAACGAAAAATTATATTCCTTAATTTTTTATCTGCAAAACCGGTTTTTTGTTGAAGATTATTAAAATTTATTCCTGTTTTATAATTTTTAATAATTTCTAAGATAGTGTCTGATGATGTCATATTGGTTGGATATAAGATGGAGGATGGTGATGCTTTGTCTGAATTGTTATCTGGCAGTAATTTTTGATGGGAATGTGTTTTTAAGGTTTGTTCTATTGAGTCTGTTTTTAATATAAGTTGTTTTATATCTTTTTTTGTAACTATTTTATATTTTTTAATTAATAATTTAATTATCATATCTAAAGTTAATTGGTTCTCAGTAGTCATACAGCCCTCCGGTAAAAAAGTAAATAAAGATAATAAAAAAAAGTAAAACTAAATCATAATTTGTCCTAAGCATAGATAATCATTTAAAAAAAGTCAATAACTTAAATGAAGTAAAAAGTATTAAAATGAAGTACTATACGAGAACTTTTTATATTTATTGCAGAAGTTGTTTGAAAATACTGGTTTAACTTTAGTTTTTGGTGTTTGAAAAATTAATTTGATTTGCATAATACAACAGGGTATGCTCGAAAAATAGAATATTTTTTTGTTTGAACCTGAAAATTTTTATTATGCAGTAATCTGTATAGCATGATTTTTTTTAAAAGATTTTTTTCACATTATATTTATAGATAATTATGACATCACCATCAATACTTTTAAAAGCAAATGGGTTAAGACCTAAAAAGATGCTTGGTCAGAATTTTTTGTCTGATTTTGGGGCATCTCAAAAGATAATTTCAAAAGCTCTTTTATCTCAAAATGATATTGTTTTAGAAATAGGTGCGGGGCTCGGAGCTATTACTTTTCCGGCAGCATGTGCAGTAAAGAAGGTTTATGCTGTTGAAAAAGATAAAAAAATTGCAGATATATTAAAAAACGAACTTGATGAAGTATCAATTAGTAATGTTTTAGTTATTCAAAAATCCATATTAAAGGTTGATCTAAAAAATATTTTTGAAGAAACCGGCAGGAAAATGATTGTTATCGGGAATCTTCCTTATAACATATCTTCCCAGATATTAATCTATCTTATCAAGTACCGCAGATTTATAGATAAAGCGTTTTTAATGTTTCAAAAGGAACTTGCAGAAAGGCTTATGTCTAAGGTAAATACCAAACAGTATGGAAGAATAGCTGTATTGCTTCAATATTGTGCTAAAGTAGAACCGTTTGTATCATTGAAATCAACTCAGTTTTATCCTGCCCCAAAGGTGGATTCAAAGGTATTAAAAATAGTATTTCATGATAAATACAAAAAAATCACAGAAAATGAGAATCATCTGTTTAAAACAGTTAAGGCTGGTTTTTGTATGAGACGTAAAACTTTAAAAAATGCTCTTATGGGTAGTGAGTTATGTATAGATAAAGATAGTGTTGTAAAAAGCTTGGAAACTGCTGAAATAGATCCTGTCAGGCGGGCTGAAACTTTAACTGTTTCTGAATTTGTGGCATTATCCAATTCCATATTAAAATTATAAAATAAATAGTTTTGTATTTTTATATAGAGAAAGTATTTTATGAATATTATTAAATCTGTTTATATGAAAATGATGAATTATGAATGGTAAATTGTGAATTAAGGAATTCTACTAATTTATAATTTGCCAGTAAGTGTTATTTTATTTTCATGTTTTGTTGTGTCTGTCAGGGCATGGGCGTTATATAGGAGCATGATTTTCAGTGAATATGAAAAAATATTAATAAAATTGAGCCCTATTAATTCAGGGTTTTTGTTTTTTTTCTTTTCCCAACCAGTAAATTTTGTCATCCCATGTAATGCCAAATTGTTCTAATCCAACATCAAGCCAGTTTTCTAATAATTGAAGATCTGGAAGATCTCCCTTTAGAGTGGCTTTGGTGTCAAGATCAAATTCTATGGGAATATGCAGCATATGTTTTATAGGGATATCAGCAGATATATTAGTTCTTATTGGTATATTAAACATACTGTTTACATGGACTTTAGTTGGGGATTTGAATTTTATATTTATTATTTCATTAATTGGAATGGTTTTTTTTACAGGAACATTCATAGATAAAGGAACAGTACCTTTTACAGGTACAGATAAATTTAATCCAAAAAGTTTTATAGAAAAAACGCTGTCAATTTTAATAATAGTTTTTATAGGAATATTAGCATCAAAATTGACAGTAAGGTTGATAGGCATTTGTGTCTCAATCTCTACAGGAACATAAAAAGTTTCATTAATAGGTACTTTTAAGTCCTGATTAAAAGGAAAATTAATCTGGAAAGTTTCATCAAGTTGAACCTTTATATTTTCGGATACTTCAGTATTAATAGGAATATCACCTACAACTTTTGCATTAAAAGACTGCTGCTCTATTTTAATTTTCAATTTTAATAAATCCAAAGGAGAATATAGAAAAAAAGCAACTCCCACAAGAGATATACTTACCATAGCTATGGTTATAAGACTGAAAACAAGAAAAAAATTAAATTTTATATTAAACTGTATTTGTTTCATATGTTTTTAAAAGTATAATATGATTATTTATAAATAGTACAATTATTTAAAAATTATTATTATTTGAAAACTATTTTAATTATATTGAAAATACAAGAATAAAATAAGTAAACAGTGTTATGAATGTGGATGAAATAACTTCCACAAATAGGCACATAGATTGGGGTTAGATTTGGTTGATCTGAAAACTCAAAAACTGATGGAATAGCTTGCTCTTTTGATGTTTTTGTGATTTTAGATCGGGCAAAGATGACTTGGAATCTATTATGTATAATTGCGGAAGTTGTTTTGTCCGCGTTCCTAAGTAATGGACTAAAAAAGTATAATTTTTTAAAGCCCATTAATATTTTTATATTTTATACGGTCTTATATCGTTTTTTTGTGACTTTCCAAAAGAGTCATTGCCTTACTCACAATATTTTCAGAAGTAAACCCAAAGTTATCAAGAACAGTTTGTCCTGGAGCAGAAGCTCCAAACCTGTCAACTCCTATTATTATACCACTTGTACCTGTATATTTATCCCATCCCATTGAAATTCCTGCTTCAACAGCAATACGGGCAGTAACATCTGAAGGAAGAACTCTTTCTCTGTAGCCTTTAGATGTTTCTTCAAACGTCTCCCATGACGGCATGCTGACAACCCTTACAGAAATATTTTTTTTAGATAGATTTTCTTGTGCTTCTATACAGATATGCACTTCAGAACCAGTTGCAATTAAAATAAGCTCAGGCTTTTCTTTACAATCAGAAATTATATATGCACCATTTGTCATTAAGGCATATAGATCTGTATCTGGTTTTTTCAATACAGGCAGTTTTTGTCTGCTTAATATCAAAGCGATTGGCCTGTCTGATGTTTTGATGGCAATTTTCCATGCAATTGCAGTTTCTTCTGCATCAGCAGGTCTGATAACAAGAAGATTTGGAATGGCTCTTAAAGCTGCAAGGTGCTCAACAGGCTGATGTGTGGGACCATCTTCTCCTACAGCTATACTGTCATGTGTAAAAACATAGATCAGGGGAAGTCCCATAAGAGCTGCCGCCCTTATAGAAGATCTCATATAATCAGAAAATACAAGGAAAGTGCCTCCAAACGGACGGATTCCGTGATGAAGATACATTCCGCTCATAATAGCACCCATAGCATGTTCTCTGACTCCAAAACGAATATTCCTGCCCTCATAACTACCTTTTTGAAATTCAGGTGAATTATCTAATATGGTTTTGTTTGAAGGTGCAAGATCAGCAGACCCACCCATTAAAGAGGTAATTTTACCAGCTATTGCATTTAAGACTTTGCCGGAAGCTGCTCTTGTTGCAACAGGAGCATCACCAGGAGAAAATTCTGGTATATCTGAATCCCATCCTTTTTTTAAAAATCCGCTTATTTCATCTACCCACTGTTCGGCAAGCTCAGGGTTAGCTTTTGTGTAATTCAGGAAAAGATTTTGCCATAGATCTTCAGATGCAATACCTTTTTCTATGCATTTATTGCATTGGGTAACAGCCTCATCAGGAACATAAAAATCTGGTTCTTCTGGCCAGTTAAGATTTTTTTTTGTAAGACGAATTTCCTCTTCACCAAGAGGAGCTCCATGTGCATCTGATGTATCCTGTTTGTTTGGGCTTCCGTATGCTATATGAGTTTTTAGAATAACAAGAGAAGGTTTTTCACTCTCTTGTTGAGATTTAACAAGAGCATTTTTAATTTCATTTAGATCATTGCCATCTGAAACAGTTACTACATGCCAGTTATAAGCGTTAAATCTTTCCTCTACATTTTCTGTAAATGTAATATCAGTATTTCCTTCAATGGAAATACTGTTGTCGTCATAAATACATATCAACCGCCCGAGCCCAAGATGTCCTGCAAGAGATGCAGCCTCAGATGTAATTCCTTCCATCATATCCCCGTCACCACAAAAAAGATATGTATAGTGATCGACAATATCATATTCAGGTTTATTAAATTTTGCAGCAAGATGCCTTTCTGCCATTGCCATGCCTACAGCATTTGCAAATCCCTGCCCTAACGGCCCTGTTGTAGTTTCAACTCCATTTGTTACGCCAAGCTCAGGATGTCCTGGAGTTTTGCTTTCCCATTGTCTGAAATTTTTTATATCATCTAATGTTAAATCATAGCCTGTCAGAAAAAGTATGCTGTATAAAAGCATTGAAGCATGACCACCTGAAAGCACAACTCTGTCCCGATCAAGCCATCCAGGATTTTTAGGATTATGTTTTAAAATTTGTGTCCATAAAACATATGCAGCCGGAGCAAGCCCCATAGGGGCACCCGGATGGCCTGAATTTGCTTTTTGTATGGCATCTATTGAAAGAGTCCTGATTGTATTTACACAAAGCATATCTGTATTTACAGAGCTTTGTGATATGTTATCGTTCATTATTTTTTTCTCCTTATTTAAAATAAAAAAAGTAACTAAAACCTTATAAAGCTCTTAGATGTTCAGGTTTTAAATCTATCTTTCCTTTTAATGCTTCACTGATAAGTTTTAGTGTTTGATCTTTGTCATCCGGCAGTTTGGCTTTTATCGGAATATAGTTTGAAGCATGATTTGCATGAAACAGACCCCCGGTCAGATCAGTATTTGCAATCATAACTCCGAGCTCATTTAAAATTTCTTCAGGTTTTAATATTGGAAATATTCCTTTTTCATAATCTTCATAAAGAGATGTTCCGGGAACCACCATAAGGCTTAATGCGCCGACATATTCAGGATCTATGGCAGAAAGAACTCTGCCTGTCTCTTTTGCATGAACAAGTGATCTTTCTCTGCCTGCTATTCCCAGCAGTACTGTTATAGAAAGCTTAATACCAGCTTTTTTTGCTTTTTTCCCCATGGCGATCATTTTTTCAGCTGTTGCCATTTTATGAATGTTTTTCAGTGTAACATCATCTCCTGTTTCAAGACCCATATAGGCAATTTTAAGGCCATGTTTACGCAGTATTTTTAATTCATCTAAAGATTTCATTTTTATACTTTTGGCATTTGCATAAACGCCTACTCTGTTTACCCATGGAAGTTTTTTTTCAATCTGTTTTAATATGTTCAGCAGTCTTTTCTGAGGGATAATAAGAGCATCTCCATCACATATAAAAAGCCTGTTTTGATTCTTACAGTATTTTTTAGCAAAATCAATATCCTGGTTTATAATATCATCGGATTTTATTTTAAACCGTACGCCTTTATATGCTGCACAAAAAGTGCATTTATTATGTGAACATCCAACAGTAGCCTGAAGCAGAATGCTGTTTGCTTCACTTGGCGGTCTTATCATATTTCCTTCATAATGCATTTTAACAATCTCCCAAAAACAATAAATATTATTGACTAATCTCTTTTACTTAATATGTTGTATATACGCAACATTTTTTGTAAGTTATTAAAAA
>DAOWNP010000272.1 GCA_030642545.1 Desulfobacteraceae bacterium
AGGGCAGAATATTAAGTATGATATAATGGTATTTTCTAATTGTGGAATAGAGATGAAAGGTGTTTTTTTTGATACAATGATTGCATCATATCTTATAAATCCTTCAGGCCGGGGGAATAGCTTAGATAAAATTGCCATGAATCTTTTAAATCATAAAACAATTTTATATTCAGATGTTGCAGGAGCAGGGAAAAAAGAGATCTGTTTTTCAAAAGTAGATGTGAATACTGCTGTAGATTATGCCTGTGAAGATGCAGATATCTGTTTTATGGCATATAAGATTTTGTCAGTACAGATAAAAGAGCAGTTGATGGATGATCTTTTTAAAAAGGTTGAGATGCCGCTTGTATCTGTTCTATCACGAATGGAGTTAAATGGTATATCTGTTAATAAAACAAGTCTTGAAAAACTGTCTTTGGAGTTTAAAGAAGAGATCGGTTGTATTGAAAAAAGTATATATAAGCTTGCAGAAGAAGAGTTTAATATAAAATCATCTCAACAATTGAGTCATATTCTTTTTGAAAAATTGAAACTCCCTGTTTCTAAAAAAACAAAAAAGAAAACAGGATATTCAACGGATATTGATGTTTTAACAAAACTTGCATCTCAGCATGAACTTCCGAAAAAAGTTTTACGCTACAGAACTCTTGTGAAATTAAAAAGCACATATGTTGATTCACTGCTTAAAATTATGAATCCAAAAACCGGAAGAATTCATACTTCATATAATCAGACAGTTACGGTAACAGGCAGACTAAGCAGCTCAAAGCCTAATCTTCAAAATATTCCCTCAAAAGGAGTAGATGGAATAAAAATAAGAAGTACATTTGTACCTGCGACCGGATGGAAGCTTGCAGCATTTGATTATTCTCAGATTGAGCTCCGTATATTGGCACATTGTTCTAAAGATCCGATTCTTGTAGAATCTTTTAATAATGATGAGGATGTTCATTCAAGAACAGCAGCAGAAATCTTTAATGTTTTGCCGATATTTTTAACAAAAGAGTTAAGAGGACAGGCTAAAACAATTAATTTTGGTATAATATACGGTATGAGTCCGTATGGTCTTTCAAAAACACTGGGTATATCACGTAAAATGGCAAAAAATTATATAGAAAATTATTTTTTGCGTTACAAAGGTGTAAAAGATTATATAGATAAAACAGTAGAAGATGTAAAAAAGACAAAAAAAGTGAATACTCTTTTAGGAAGAGTAAGATATCTTTATGATATAGACAGTAAAAATAAAAATGTGCGTGAATTTGCTGAGAGGGCAGCAGTAAATACAATTATTCAGGGAACAGCAGCAGACCTTATAAAACTTGCCATGATAAAGGTTGATGATTATATAAATAAAAACAGGCTTAAAACAGCAATGCTTTTAACTGTGCATGATGAGCTGGTTTTTGAAATTCCTGATAATGAATTTGAGAAAACTGTTGGTGTTATAAAAGATATAATGGAAGGAATATGGGAGCTTTGTGTTCCGTTAAAAGTAAATATGGGGTTTGGTAATAACTGGACAGAAGCACATTAAACAAACAAAATTTAAAATTTATTCAACATCAGAAGGGTTATTATCATCTTTTTTTATATTTTTAACAGACTCATTAATTGTGGTATAAATATTTTTAAATGAATTATCAAAAGAAGCCGGTGAAATCCGTCCGATTTCAATAAATTTTACTATTATCTCTTTGGTTGCCCTCAGAATTTGCTCGTCAACAGAAGAAGCCATAAATACCTTTTTTTATAATATGTATTTTGAAAAAAGATAAAAATATCTATAAGTAATTTAATAAAAAAAACTATCAAAATTATCAGGTAGTGTCAAATAAATTGAAATTGCATATAAATTTTAATGAAAAGGGAAAAAATGTCTGATTTATTAAACAAAAATACTAATTATAAAATTTTATCAAAGGAAACTGTTAAACCAGATCCTTTGGAAGCCATTGAGTATACATATAAATTAACCCGCAGTATAGAAATTGTTATTCAACATCCTGAATTTACTTCTGTATGTCCTATGACCGGGCTGCCTGATTTTGGATGTATTATAATAGAATATTGTCCCAACCATACAATTGTTGAATTGAAATCATTAAAATATTATCTTTTACAATACAGGAATGTAGGTATTTTTTACGAACATCTTGTTAATCATATTTTAGATGATCTTGTGTTGGTTTTATCTCCAAAACAGATGAAGGTAACAGGAGAATTTTCTTCAAGGGGGGGGTTAAATTCAACTGTTTCAGCATGTTATAAGGAGGGAGAATGATGTATAAATCCAAAAAAAGCAGTTGTTTTATTTTATTGATTCTTGTCTGTTTTATTTTTTCAGGGTGCGGATTTTATAACTCTTCCAGGAAATTTTCTAACGCAGGAAATGGCTTAAAAAAAATAGTCTGGCTTGCTTCTTTTGAAAACAATTCTATTTATCAGACAGATACTGCAAACAGCTTTATAAAAGATATTTTTATAAAAGTTGTAAACAGATATAATTCCAACAATATATATATAGATAAAATAGAAAAAGAGGACAAAAGTATTCTTTATGTTCCAAAAACAAGATCAGGAAGTATTGATAATTTTGCATTAGCCGGGATAGGAAGATATTATGGAATAAATTATGTTGTAATAGTTGATCTCATTGATTTTACAGTCACACAGGAAAAAAAGGGGATAATTTTCAAAAAGAAAGAGGCAGATGCAACATTAAGGTTTTTTCTTACTGTTTATAGTACAAAAACAGCAGCCAAACTTATAGAAGATGAATCAGTAGTTACAGTTTCTTTAAAAGAATCACAATATAATAGAATTAAAAATAATGAGGTTTTTGATATACCTTCTGTAAACCTTGCTATTAAAAAAAAGATGACATTTTTCGGACAAACAGCAGGCAAAGAGATTACAAAACAGCCTTTTGTCGGATATGTAAAAAATATTGATAAAGAAGTAGAAATTACAGTTGTTCCAGGAAGCACTGCAGGAGTTAGTACAGGTAAATTATTTGATGTTTTCAGTAAAGGAAAAATAATAAAAGGTGCTTTTGAAAGTATGTATATAATTCCCGGTCATAAAATTGGTGCAATAAAAATAGTATCAACAACAGAAAAAAATGCCCAGGCAGTTATTGTTTCAGGAAAAGATTTTGAGATTGGTTCTGTTATAAAAGTAAAAAATAAAGAGAAATAGAGCTTTGACAGATTGTTAAAATATAAAAAAAGCAGGAACAAATAATGAACGATGAAGTTAAACTAATTGAAAAATTAATTCGGATCGAAGCCCTGTTTTCTGGAGCAAAAACAGAAGGTGAAAAAGATGCTGCATCAAATGCTATGCAAAGGATAAGAGATCGTTTAGAAAAAATACAAAAAACAGATCCGCCAATAGAGTATAAATTTACAATGACAGATATGTGGTCAAAAAAATTATTTATAGCTCTTCTCCGCAGGTACGGGATAAAACCATATAGATATTATCGTCAAAGGCATACAACTGTTATGGCTCATGTATCTAAGCAATTTGTTGACGAGATGCTGTGGCCTGAGTTTAAAGAATTAAACAAAACTCTTAGCTCATATTTAGAAGATGTAACTGAACGTGTAATTTCAAGAGGTATTCATTCTGATAACTCAGATGTAGAAATAAAACAAAAACTTATTGAAACATAATAAAAATCAAGGTTTGTTTATAACATCGGTTCCTTAGGACGACAGATGAAATAACTTCAGCACATTAATAATATTTTAATGTGCATTTTTTTTTAAATGTAACTTTTTCATTTCAGTTTGCGGTAGTCTATAC
>DAOWNP010000082.1 GCA_030642545.1 Desulfobacteraceae bacterium
AAAAAGATTAATGATAAAAAAATGACTGAATTTTATTCTTTTTTTATAAACCATTTTATTGTTCTCCAGGAGGTTTCTGAAGTTTAAGTTCGCGTTTTTGAATAACAATTTTTCCATACAGATTTTCTTCTTCTTCTTCAACGATTATTCTATCTTTAAATATTTTTGATACTTTTCCTGCATGTATACCAATATATGTGCCTTTTGTTACAACATACCCTTTCCCGCTTGCTTCTTCAACCAATGCCTTGTTCCCCATTGTACCTTGTATAATACCTGTAAGCTTTAATTGACTAAGATCAGTTTTTTCAAGAGGAGTTAATGCGATGCGCTGTTTTTTCTTAACAGTCCTTACTATTTTTTTTTTAAATAAGGGTGCAAATGGATCTATTCTAACATAAGGATCATAAAGAGGTTTTTGAACTAATTTCTCTGCAATATTTTTTTTCTGCATGTCTCCTGCATCCTGATCGACTACATCAGAAATAGCTTGTGTTTTTGTTAATTTATTTTTTTTTAACTGATTATTGTTCTCTTTTAATTTAATAGTATTGTCTTGAACAACAGTTTTATTTAAAACTATTTTTTTACTTACAAATCCTACATTTTGTTCTGCCTTTTCTGATTCATTCCCACAGCTGCTGATTAATACCAAAAAAAACAAAATAATAATAAACCAACTGATTAATTTTATATTATATTTATTCATAATTTACCGTTTTTTCTTTTTGTTTGCTTTTGTTTTCTTTTTTGAAACAGCTTTCTTTTGAATAAATCTATATGTTACAGCTCTGCATTGTGTTGATATATCTCCATCAGCTTTTGCTGCACCAAGTTTAATATCCTTAATATTGACAATTCTGGAAAGCCTTGAAATTTTATCAAAAAATAGTGCAATATTATGAAAATTTCCATTTATATTTAAAAATACAGGTATTTCAGCATAAAAATCTTTTGGATTTTCTGGTGCAGGCTTAAATACAATGAATTCAAGCCCTGAATTTTGTCCTGAAGCTGAAATACTTGTTAAAAGACCGGGTATCTCTTTTGTTTCAGGAAGTGCCTTTACAACAAGTTTAAATTGCACTCTGGCATCCTCCATCTTTTTTTTTAACAAAGGAAGCTTTCGAACCTTTTTACGTGCGATATTTAATTTTCTATCTGTTTCTTCATGAATTTCTTTTAATATACTGATTTCAGACTGTTGAGGAAATAGTATTAAAAAAGCAAATCCTCCAAATAATATAATAATAGTAGCACAATAAATTAAAATCCTTTGAGTTTTTGATAATTTTAATACCTTATCTATAAACATCTCTTTAGAAACTGATTTAATGTTTTTATCACTCATTATTTTTTCGCCTTACTCTTTCCTGGTTTTTTAGGCTGCTCTCTACTTCCGCTAATATTGAAACTTTTTAATTTTAAATTATTTTTTACTACACGATTTAAAGTAATCAGATTTATATCTTTAAATATAGACGATGCTTCAAGCCTGTTCATAAAATCAGCTACTGTTTTATTATCAACAGCTATTCCCTGCACTGAAAAATCTTTGTCTTTGTAATGAAAATTGGTAAACCACATCCTCTCTGGAACCACCACTTCTGTCAAAACCTTCATCAATTTCAATGGAGATTTCCGATTTATTTCCAACTGTTTTATAACATCTACCTTTTGGGTAAGCATTCTAAGTTCATTTGTTAGCCGGTCAACTTCAGCTGCTTTAGCCTCATATTTTTTAAGCTCTACTGTTAAACGGTCTATGTTTTTATTTAGAGTACCAACTTGTTTGCTTAACAGAAATCCCCAACATATCATACCTAATACACAAAGGACTATCGTTAAAAGAAAAATAGATATTTGCTGTCGCACATTTTCTTTTTTTCTTGCAGCTCTAAATGGGAGAAGATTTATTTTAATCATTTGTCGCCAACTTTTCTTATTGCAAGCCCCATACAAATAGCTGCCTGAGGTGCATTTTTATTAATAAATGATTTATCTAAACTAATGCTCTCTAAATCTATTTTTTCAAAAGGATTTAAAATAAAAATTTCAGCAGATGTTTGTTCTGCAAGTATCTTCTTAAATCCAGAAATATTTGCACCACCACCACTGATCATAATAGTTTCAATCTGCTCATCAGGATAAGTAGAATAAAAAAAGTCCAAAGCACGTCTTATTTCTGTTGCCCATCCATCTATAACAGGCATTGTAATTGCTTTTACCTGCTTTATAGAAAGTTTGTCACTTTTAATTTTTCCACATCTTATCTTTTCTGCTTCATCTGCTGAACATTTAATTTTTGCAGTAATCCCATCATCAATTTGACTGCATCCAAAAGAGACATCCCGCATAAACAAAGACATTTTGTTCTTCACTATATTTAAAGATGTTTTTTTATACCCTATATTTATTAATGCTATACTTTCATTTTTAGGTTCATAATTAACTTCATAAATATTTTGAAGCGCAAATGCATCAACATCTATAATACAAGGATTCAGTTCAGCTATTTCCAGAACATTTAAATAGTCTTTAATCAAGTCTTTCTTGGCAGCTACCAATAGCACATTATCCTGATCAGAGCCCCTGCTGTTTTCATCTTCAATCTGATCAGATCCATGTTTGTCTTCATTTATAATCTGATAATCAAGATTAACATCATTAATATCAAAAGGAATATACTGTTCTGCTTCATGAGCAATATTTTCCTGAAGCTCATTATCTGACATTTTATTAACAGTTATAGTTTTTACAATAACCGAAAAGCCACCTACAGAAATTGCAACATTGCTTTCTTTTATATTTGTTTCTTTATAAAGTTCTTTAATGGACTGTGCTACTGCATTAGAATCTTTGATACCATCTTCTTCAATTAAACCAGTAGCAATGTTTTTTATTCCAAACTTAACAAGCCTGTAGCCATCATCCACTTTAGATAATTCTGCTACCTTTAATGTTTTTGAACCAATATCTAATCCAACCAAATTATCTTTTTTCTTAAATAACATAATTGACTCTCATTCATTAAAAATTTTTTCTTTATCAGAAAGTTTAAGTCCAAGTGCTAAAATTATTTTTCTTTTTGTTTCCATTCTGCAGTCAAATCCTTTTTCAATACGGGAAATAGTGATCGGGGACAGCTTTGCCCGCCTTGCAAGCTCTGATTTGCTAATTAACAAGGATTCACGAATTTTGTTTAAACAGTTTACAGCCATACCATTACCTGAATATAAGAAAAAAGATCCAATAATCTACTACAAAATATATGGATTGTCACATAATAAATTCAGAAAGTCCGCAAGAGCAGATAATACTAATTGTATATCTGCGACCGATAACGCAGTAAAATTGTTTATGTGACGGTCTATAAAGAAAGCAGAAAATATTTTTTATGATTAACATATAAATAATATTGATCATAAAAATCTAAAATTTATATTATTTTAAAGCTTATCGGTTTTATGGAAAAAAAAGATTTGAAGATTAGTAAATAAAATAATTCTACTTATTAAGTATATTATATTTATAATCATTATATAGTCAAGTCTTATTTTATTTTTTTTATTTATACCTTGTATATATTCAATGCTAATTATGGGTGTTCATAAAAATTTCTATAATTAGAATTACTGACATCAGACCTCGTAAAATTGGCCATTTTCAAGAGCATAAATTAGACAATATGTTCGGCAGTTTTTGCATGCAATTCAACATATTGGCACAATGCCTTTTTCAAAGTACTATACATAGTGATGTAGGCAATGTTTTGAACTTGTAAGTGTCCAAAAAATGCCCAACTGGCTGATTCGACACTATTACAGATACGAATTCGATGTTTGAGATACGAGGTCTGGACATATAGTACTTGCAATAAAAAAAATCTTTATATAGTATTATAATTAATTTTATACATAATAGTAATATATTTTTTTCCTGCTTTTTTTTATATTATGCTCAACCTGATTAATTATGTCCGAAAAAATAAAACCTTTCAGACTTGTTAAATACTTTACTTTTGCCAGTATTGTTGTGATGTTCTTTGGCACATTAATTTTTAGCCTGCTCCATTCCCACTGGATAAAATCACTTCTTCAACAAAAAAATGAGGATTATGCAATTGTAATGATAGAAAATTTAAATCATCAAATTTTCCTTCAGTTTATTATTCCAACAGTTTTAAAACATGGAAACATTCAACTTAGAAAAAAAGAGCAGTTTGAGCGTTTAGATAAAATAATCAAAAGAACTCTGCATAGCTTTAAAGTTGAGATGGTTAATATTTATGGCATGAATAATGTTATATCCTATAGTTTTAATAAAAAAATGCTTGGGAAAAAAAATCTCGGAGGAACCGGATATTTAAATGCCCTGTCAGGTAAGACTACATCAAATATTACTCAAAGAGGTAATTTTGCACAAATTTTTTTTGGATTTCCAAAAGAGAGAAAAATAATTACATATGCACCTTTGCGGACAGAAAAACCCCTTGCTAAAATATCCGGACCTGTTATTGGAATAATTGAAGTAATACAAAACCTTTCTCAAGATAACAGTGCTGTTTTCAAATTACAACTTATTGTTATTCAAACATGTTCAATTGTGATGGGAATTCTTTTTTTTATTTTGAGATTGATTGTTAAAAGAGGAGAAAATATTATTGAAAAAAGAGCAGAGGAGAGGTTAAAACTCAAAGAACAATTAGACAAAACAAAACACCTTGCCTCTTTAGGTATAATGACAGCAGGAGTATCCCATGAAATCAAAAACCCTTTAGGTATAATAAAAAGCTCAGCAGAACTTCTTAAAAAAAAAATTTCGGCAATTACTCCAGCTGTTAAAATTTCTGATATAATTATCGAAGAATCAAACAGATTAAACAACATAATTACAGATTTCTTAAATTTTGCAAAACCTAAAAAACCTGAATTTATATTAATAAATATAATAGAAATAATTGAAAAAAACCTGTCTTTTTTAAATGAACAGATAGAAGAAAATAATTACAACATAAAAAAATATTATAATTATAATATTCCTGAAATAGATGCAGACCCCGACATGCTTTACCAGGCTTTTTTAAATATTTTAATCAACTCTATGCAGGCAATGCCTGATGGAGGAGAACTTTTTATTGCTATAAGTTTTACAAATAAAAATGTAATTTTTTTTTTAGGTGACAAAGGAAATGGTATAGACAAAGATTCTTTAGGAAAAATATGGGATCCTTTTTTTACAACCAAAACTAACGGAACAGGGCTTGGTCTTTGCTCAGTTAAAAATATAATAGAAACACATAATGGAACAATAACAATCAAAAACAGGATAGTCAAAGGAGTTCAAATAGCAATTGAGCTCCCAATTAACCAAAACCAATAAATATATTAAAAAATAATGGATACTGTTTTAATTGTAGATGATGAAAAAAACTACCCGCTTATATTAGAAGCTGTATTAGAAGAAGAAGGCTTTAACGCAATTACTGCGAATAGCGGTGAAGAAGCATTGGAAATTTTAAAAGAAATTGATGTTAATCTTGTTCTAACAGATATGAAAATGCGTAGTATGAGCGGGATTGCTCTTCTTGAAACAATCAAAAAAAGACATACCAATATACCGGTAATAATTATGACAGCCTATGGCACTATAGATAAAGCTGTAGAAGCTATGCGAAAAGGAGCTGATAATTATATTCTTAAGCCATTTGATAATAATAGTTTAATTATCCACATTAATAAATCTTTAAATATATATCATATCTTACAAGAAAATAAGCGGTTGCGCAGTGCTGTCAAATCATATTACCACTTTGGAAATATCATAGGAAAAAGCAAATCCATGTCAGATGTTTTCAAAATAATAAAAAAAGTTGCACCTTCTTCAGCCAATATACTGATAGAGGGTGAAAGTGGAACAGGAAAAGAGCTTATTGCAAAAGCTATTCATTATAACAGCATATGCAGGGATAATTCTTTTATAGTTATAAACTGTGCAAGCTTATCTGAAAGCCTTCTTGAAAGCGAACTTTTTGGTCATGAAAAAGGGGCTTTCACAGGAGCCTTTTCCACAAAAAAAGGAAAGTTTGAAATGGCTCATAAAGGGACCCTGTTTCTTGATGAAATAGGAGAAATCTCTTTAAGTCTTCAAGTTAAATTACTTAGGGTATTACAGGAAAAAATTATTGAACGGGTCGGAGGTACAAAACCAATATCTGTTAATTTCAGATTAATTTGTGCAACAAATAAAAATCTAAGTGAACAGATATTAAAAAAACAATTTAGAAGTGATCTGTATTACAGGCTTAATGTTGTCAAAATTTCCCTTCCTGCTTTAAGAGACAGGGTTGAAGATATTAGTCTTCTAATAAACCATTTTATTGATAAATACCAGTCAGAACGAAATATAGATATTCCAATATCCGGGGTTAGCAAGGAATGTATGCGTATTTTTTTTGATTATAACTGGCCTGGAAATATACGTGAACTGGAAAATGTTATAGAAAGAGCTATGATACTTTGCCCAAATAAAATTATATCACCAAAAGACTTACCAAAAATTTTTAAAGAAAGTGATAAAAAAACATTTAATATAGAAGACTTATCCACAAACAACAATCTTTATGAAACTTTAAATTTTGTTGAGAAAACAATGATAAAAAAAGCATTACAATTAACAAATAATATCCAGGCTCATGCTGCAAAACTTTTGGGAATAGGTAAAAGTGGATTAAATCAAAAAATAAAAAAACACAATTTAAATAAAAGTTCAAAATAATGAACCTTTATAAAACAAGTAAATAAAGATGCTTATAAATGATACAGCAGATAATTTTTTAAAAAGTTCAAAATAATGAACAATATTAAACACAAGTTTTCTCTATAATTAAAGCAACTATCTTAATAATCAGTAAAAAAGTTTATTTTTATGAACTTTAAAAACAATCCGTATAAAATAAACAGAATTCACAATTATTACTCTGCAACATAACTTTCTAAATTTATTGACTATACTAAAAAGCAAAGCTTTAAAAAATAAAATGGCATATTGTTTGCAGTAATATTAATTAACTAAAAAATTTTATCATCTTTTTTTTTCTTCTTTAAAAGGCTATTTTAATATTAAAATAGCCTTTTAATATTTTATCAATTTGCTCTTGTTTCTAATATACATTTTCCTTGGCAATTTTATAGTATAATGATTCAGGATATTCTTTAACAATTCTTTCAAAAGCTTCTAAGCTTTGCTTTTTCTCACCTGTTATATAATATAATCTGCCAAGAGAAAACAGAGCCTCATCTTTTTTTAACAAATCAGTCCCTGAAACAATTTTATTAAAATATTTTATAGCCTGCTTATAATCATCTACAGCCTCATATGAATATGCAAGATTACACAAAATAAGATTATTTAAAGAACTCTTACTGAATTTTTCCTGTGCTTTTTCATACATAATAATTGCTGTATCAAAATCACCTGATTTGAAACTTATATCGCCATATTTTACAATTGCCATTTCAGCTGATACTGTTTTCGAAAAATCATCTATTATACTATCAAAATCTTTTTTTATACTGTTATAAGCTGTCTTAGGACCGGAATCATTTAAAAGTTTATTATATTTATTTACTATAGTTTCAAATTGAGCAGATCCTTCATTTTCTGCTTTATTAATATAATAATTATACATGGAAAAAGACATTGTTATAAAAAAAATAAAAAGCAATCCAATAACAAAATATATTTTCCGTTCTAAAACAAAATTCAAAATTTTTTGTGAAACAGTTATAAATTCATCTGGTTCTTCTACTATCTTTTTTCTGCTTAATTTAATATTAGCCATTTTTTTTTATTGCCTTAGTTTTTTTAAAAATAATTTGAACTTTAAACAGCCATAAATAATCTTAATACTATCAAATAGAACTCTTAATCCTTGTCCATCCAGCCTCAGAAATATTTGCACCAATTACCTGGCAAACTTCATATCCGCATGCAGAACCTATGTTCCCACATTTTTTCATCGAATACCCTTTAACCAGACCATACAAAAAACCAGCTGCCCACATATCTCCTGCTCCGGTTGTATCTATAGCATATCCATCTCCAACAGGTTCTATCTTTTCTATATTTCCATTATTATTAATATAACTACCCTCTTTACCCACTTTTAAAATTGCAATATCAACATGCTTTGCAAGAGATTCAACAGTTTTTATTTCATCTTTGAATCCTGTATAAGCATATGCCTCATCTTCATTTGCAATTAAAATATCAACATATTCTTCTACTATCTGACAAAGCAAATCTCTTGAATCGTTTACAATATTAAAACTTGCAAGATCAAGCGATACAAGTGCCCCTGATTTTTTTGCCAAACCCAATACTGATTTAATCAATTCAGGATTGAAAAGAAGGTATCCTTCTATATGTACAACAAAGGAGTCTTCAAAACATTTTAAAATTAACTCATCGCTTGTCATCTCAGATGATGCACCGAGATATGTAAACATAGATCTTTGTGCATCAGGAGTAATAACCGATACAACCCTGCCTGTAGCTGTTTTAGATTTAAATAAAACAGGATCTACACCATTTTTTTTAAGATCAGATTCAAATAGATTGCCATATTTCCCTTGTCCGCATTTTCCTATAAACCTGGCATCTCCCCCTAAATTGCCAACTCCAATTACTGTATTACAAGCAGACCCACCTGGAACAACTAAAGGTTTTTTAGCAGCATCGGAAATCAATTTATTTATATATTCTTTGTTAACAAGGGACATCCCTCCTTTTAAAGCATCTAATCTATCAAGAAAAGCATCAGTCTCTTTAACCAATAAATCAATTAATGCTGAACCTACTCCTACAATAATCTTTTTTTTTATACTGGAATTTTCTGTATCCATAATTTCCTGTTTATCTAATGCTATAATGTTGTAGATAATCTTTCATAATAGGTTAGGAACGTGGATGAAATCACTTCTACAAATAGGCACATAGATTTAGAGTTAGATTTGTTTGATCTGAAAACTCAAAAACAGATGGAATAGCTGGCTCTTTTGA
>DAOWNP010000050.1 GCA_030642545.1 Desulfobacteraceae bacterium
AAAGAAGGGATTATCAAAATGCTAATATTGTGTTTATAAATAAAACAAATTGATATATATTACTTATATTCTAAATGGGTTTCCAAATCCTGAACAAGATAAATATAACGATTTAGACACCTCAAGTCTAACAAGACCAATTGACACGGATATTTTGTTAAGCTACACTTCACAAAATACCGGTTATTGGCAGCGACAGGCTTCTTCTACAGGAGTACATTTGAAATAATAAGGAGGTTTTATGAAAATTACAATTCTAAACGGTAATCCGAATATTGATGATATCAAATTTGATGATTATCTAAAGAATCTGTCTGATTTATTGGAGTCAAACAATCATACAGTAACTTTATTAAAATTAAGGGAGATGAATCTAAAGTACTGCACTGGTTGTTGGGGCTGTTGGGTAAAAACACCTGGTGAATGTATCGTAGCAGACGATTCCCGTAATATATGCCGTGAATATATAAACTCCGATTTTGCACTGTTTGCCTCACCTGTTATCATGGGATTTACCAGCGCTTTACTAAAAAAAGCACAAGAAAAGCTACTGCCATTGATTCATCCCTATTTTGAACTGGTTCAGAATGAAGTTCATCATCTGTCAAGGTATGATAAGTACCCACTGATGGGTCTTCTACTGGAAAATGGTAAAGACACCGATGAAGAAGACATTAAAATTATCTCGGACATTTATCGCCGGGGTGCTATTAACTTCAAAACTTCATTTTGCTTTAGCCGGCAAACTGATGATTCTGTGGAGGAGGTAGCAAATGAAATTAACCGTATTTAATGGTTCTCCCCGGGGCAAAGGCAGCAATACCAAAACTATTCTCGAACACTTTCTGAATGGCTTTATGACAACTGGCGGAAATACTTACGAAGTGGTTTATTTAGTTCATATCAAGGATAGTGATAACTTTATAAAGCTCTTCGAGGAGGCAGAACAGGTTTTATTAGCGTTTCCCCTTTATATTGATGCCATGCCAGCACTTGTGAAAACTTTTATCGAATCACTGGAACCACTTTGCGGTCGGAAAAGCAATCCTGATATTGGTTTTATAGTGCAGTCTGGATTTCCAGAGCCAATCCACTCACGCTATGTGGAACGATATCTGAAAAAACTTGCGGTACGCCTGGGTTGCAGGTACAAGGGAACAGTAATCAAGGGTGGAGTCGAAGTCATTCGGGCAACACCAAACTGGATGAACAAAGGACTCTTTAAATCTTTTTTCAAACTTGGCAAGACCTTTGGTACCACAGGGGAATTTAATGCACAAATAATGCGCCAGCTTTTAAAACCAGAAAAGCTCTCCAAATGGCACTTCCGGTTCTTTAAATTAACAGGCGATAAATTCTACTGGGACAAGCTGCTCAAGAAAAATAACGCCTTTGAAAAACGATTCACCAAACCCTATATCAAATAATGTACTTCTCGTGAGTACGCTTTAGTTCTGTATCAGCAACTCTTTCAAGGTAGTATAACTGCCATTACATTTAGAAAAGCACTGTCCTTACCTTGAAAGGGCTGATACCTGATCGTTAATACTTAAATCTAAAACCTTTCTTTTAACCACCTTCATTATTAAATCTGTATTTTTATTAAAAGAGTTAACAAAAACAACGTACATATAGTACTTCCCTTTTCTGTCTTTTATATAACCAGCTCTCGTACGTACATTTTTCAGTGTTCCTGTTTTAAAATATTCACCATTATTATACTTCATTAACTCTTTATAAGGATAAAACTCTTTTAAAATTTTTAAAAATCCCAATGCATTTATCCGGTTTTTTGTAGAAAGCCCAGATCCCTCATAGATTTTAATTTTATCTATCTTGATAATATTTTTATAATAATTTTCTGCTGCCTTTTGAGCTTTTATTAGAGTTGCTGGATGCCTCAAATATTTTGCACCTGATGTTAAAAAAAGCTGATTGGCAATAAAATTATTTGAATAATATAACAAAGAGGAAACAACCTCTTTTATGGAAAATTCGGATAGATAGGTATATAGCAGATCACCTCTATCCTGTTTCCTGTTATATAACACCACACAACCTTTTACAGATACATTGTATTTTTTTGATAAAAAAAATCTCAAAAGATGTCCAGCATATACTCTTGACTCGTTAAAAGACAAAGGGATTCTGCCACAATCAATTCCTGATAACTCCACTTTTTTTTTCACAAAATCTAAAAAAGGTGTCTGTTTTTCTGAACTTATAAATATACCGTTATTATCTGTTTTAAACCACACAGTATTAAAATTGGCACAAACAGCTCCTGCCGGAGCATCATAAGGCTGAATAGTATTTTTTGTCTGCCCTGAAATTATAATCGGATAGTTAAAATATGAATCATCTATTACTATATTGTTTATTTTCTCTGTTTTAACACTAATTTCTTTGGCTATGTTATCTATAACTTCAGATATAAAAAGAGGATCTCCATATCCATAAATTGTAAGATCACATGTTTTTTTGTTAAAATAAAAATCTGTTTTAAACCTGTAATTGCTGCCTAAGTAATAAAAAGCTGAAAGAGATGTAAAAAGTTTTATAATTGATGCAGGAATCATTTTTTGTGAAACATTTTTCCCAAAAACAATTTTCCCGCATTCATCTGCTACAATAACAGAACTTTTATTATCAATAAGGCGGCTTAACTCTGACCAGTATTCATTACTATATGAACAATTTGCCAATATTTCAAATATAAGAAAAAAAAGAAAAAAAAATTTAATATTTTTTTGCATGGATATTACAATATTTAAAAACGAGAAGAAAAAAACGACTGTTTTTTAAACAAACGGTTTATAACAATATTAAGCAACTCAAAAAACTCTTTTATTTTCAGCAGGTATCCAAATAAAAAAAGCAGTACAAGAAAAACCATACCAGTTGAAAACATCACAAAAACAGCTCCAAAAACAGTTTTTATATCTGCATAAGACAATATAAATTGTCTAAACCAGTAAAGCAGGCATCCTGTAACAAAGCCTATTACAACCATTTTAAAAATTAAAACAGAAACAGAAAAACTCCTGTTACCTGTTTTTCTGTTCCATAAAAAATAGAGCAAAAAAACTTGCAGGGTTGCTGAAATAGAAATAGCAAATGCCAGTCCACAAGCTCCCATCATATCCGTAAAATACTTATATAGAGGAAGGCTGCACAAAACCGCAATTGTTCCAAAAACAGCAGGAGTCATAGTATTTAAAGATGCATAATATCCTCTTGATACAATAGTTTGAGCAGAAAAAGCAAAAGAACCTAAAAGAAGATATAGTAAAATATCAGATGTCATATCAGAAGATGCAGAATTAAAACTCCCCCTTTGAAATATAAGAAAAACCACTTCACTTCTTACAATAATCAATAAAACAGAAAAAGGAATAATCAATGAAATATATTTCATTGTTTTATTTAAAAGATCATTTAATTCATCTATCTTTTTTTCTGCATAAAGCTTTGCCATAAAAGGAAATGATGCTACAGAAACAGCCTGCCCGAAAAAGCCCACAACAAGCAGCATAATTCTAAAACCATAATTTAGTCCAGCTATACTTCCTTCCGGAAGATATGATCCAAAAAATTTTAAAAAAAACTCTGCTGAAAAAGTCATACCAAGCCCAACCATTAAAGGAATAGTTAGCTTTACATACTGTATAAGATCTTTATCTAAAAAATTAAAGTTAAATTTAAATCTCATTTTAACTTTTTTGGCTCCGTAATACTGCAACAAAAAATTACCTGAAAAAGCACCACCTAAAACCCCCCATGAAAACCCTTCAAGTTCAACATATGGACTTAATATAATTCCTCCAAAAATAATTCCTATATTATAAATAACAGGAGCCAAAGCCGGTATAGTAAATTTTTCTTTGGCAAACTGGACAGCCATAAACATACCGCCTGTAAAAAAGAAAAACTGGGCAGGAATAATTATTCTTGTCATTCTGACTGCCAAAGCCTTTGTTTCAGGATCATAAAGACCAGGTGCAATAATATCTACAATATCAGGTGCAAAATAAAAGGCTATAATAATTAAAACAAGAAGAACAGTACCAAAACATGATAAAATCGCAGAAAAAGCCTCCCACCCTTTATCTTCATTTTTTTCTACTATATATTTTGAAAACAGAGGAATAAATGTTACAGACAGAAAACCACTTGCCAGTATATGGTTTAAAATCTCAGGTATTACAAAAGCTACCTGATATGCATCGACATGTCCCCCTGTACCTCCAAAATAAGCTATGGACATCTCCCTTAAAAGACCGGTCATACGGCTTAAAGCTACAGATGCCATCATTATAAAAGAGGCAATAGTTATTTTTTTATATATGGATTTATTCATTTAAATAAGGAAGGACACTTTTTTTATAAACAATCAAAAAAAGCATCTCTCCTCTTTATCTTAGGAATTAATACTTAATGATTAATTATTCAAAATTAAAACCTTATCCAGCAAGTTCACAAACCTTATCAACAAGCTTTTCAATACCTCTGGCAATATCCTTGATTCCAGGCCCTAACATATAAGCAGGTGTTGTAACTATTTTGTTTTCCTCATCAACTACAATAGATTCAACACTGCATTCAACATGCTGCCCGCCCATTGCCTCTATAGCCTGAGCTGTTCCAACATCGCACCCAATTGTTACCTTTGGTTTTTTATCACCTGCAGCTTTTGTTAATGTAGCAGGAGCAATACAAATAGCTCCAACTGGTTTTTTTAAAGAGATCATATCATTTATAAGTTTACTTACATCACTGTTAACCACAGCATCTTTTCCAACAAACGCAAAATCACTTAAATTTTTTGCAGCCCCAAATCCCCCTGGTATAATCAATCCATCAATATCTTCTGCAGAAATCTTTGCAACATCAGAAATATTTCCTCTTGCAATCCTTGCTGATTCAATAAGAACATTTCTTTTTGCAGATTCTGGAGCACCTGTAATATGATTTACCACATCTTTTTGTTCTACATCAGGAGCCATACAAACTGCTTCAACTCCTTTTTTGTCTAATGCAAGCAAAGTAATTACAGATTCATGAATTTCAGTTCCATCATACATACCACATCCTGAAAGCAATACGCCGATCTTTGCCATAATCTCCCTCCATGAAAATTAAAATTAAATTTTTAAAAAAAGTAAAGAACGTGGAACAAACAATTTGGCCGAAGTTATAACCAACCTCCAAAATATTATAAACACTATTTTAGATTTATAATTATAATTTTTTATTAATGCATATAAAAATTTATAAAAAAACACAATAAACATCTTAATAAATATTTTAAAATCTGCATAAAATAAAAATCAAAACCTGTAAATTTATTCTTTTAGTCTTGCGTTGCTCTATACAACAAGTTATGTTAACAGAATTTATAATATCTTTAAATAATACCTATACTCTGAATAAGCAAAACAAAGTATAAAAAATTGGTTACTATAAATGTTTGAATTTAGCATACTGTCAAAATCAAAGAAAAGCAGAGCCCGTGCAGGAATTATTAAAACCTCAAGAGGTATAATTAAAACACCTGTATTTATGCCTGTAGGAACACTGGGTTCCGTAAAATCGCTTTCTCATAATGAATTGACAGATTGTAGTGCTCAAATAATTTTAGGCAACACATATCATCTTTATCTAAGACCCGGATGCGATGTTATAGACAAGTTTGGCGGGCTTCATAAATTTATGAACTGGGATCACCCAATTTTAACAGATAGTGGTGGATTTCAAATATTTTCTCTTGCTAAACTCACAAAAATTACCGATGACGGAGCTTTTTTCCAATCTCATATTGATGGGTCAAAGCATCTTATTACCCCTGAAAAAGCTATTGAAATTCAACTTTGTTTAGATTCAGATATAATGATGTGTCTTGATAACTGTATACCTTACCCATCTACTGCCAAAATTGCAAAACAGGCACTTGATCTAACAACAAAATGGGCACAAAGATGCAAAGACAAATGGAATTCTTTACCAAAAAATGCTCTTTTCGGAATAGTTCAGGGCGGAATGTATAAAGATTTAAGAGCAGAATCAGCAGAAAACCTTAAAGAAATTGATTTTCCAGGATTTGCTATAGGTGGGCTTAGCGTTGGTGAACCAAAAGATATTATGATGGAAATAGCAGATTTTACTCTGCCAAAACTTCCCTATGAAAAACCAAAGTATATAATGGGAGTTGGAACTCCAAAAGATCTCGTTGATCTTGTATCTTTAGGAGCTGATATGTTTGATTGTGTTATACCAACAAGAAATGCACGAAACGGACAACTATTTACAGATTACGGAAAAATAAATATTGCCAATGCAAAACATAAATATGACACCATGCCAATTGACACTAACTGTCAATGTTTTACATGCAAAAATTTTTCAAAAGCTTACCTGAGACACCTTTATAAATCAAGGGAACTTTTATCTTATCGTTTAAACACAATACACAATGTATATTATTTTATAAATCTAACCAAACGAATGAGAGATGCTATTATAAAAGATAAATTTGACGAATTCAGATACAAATTCAATAAAAAATCAGAAAATTAAGGAAAAAAAAATGAAAGAGAAAGTAGAAAAACTTCTTGAAGAAATAAGACCTGTGCTCATGGCAGACGGTGGAGATGTTGAACTAATAGATATTAAAAATAAAATCGTAACAGTAAGGCTTAAAGGAGCATGTGCCGGATGCCCAATGTCTCAAATGACATTAAAAAACGGAATTGAAAAACTGATATTAAAAGAGATCCCTGAAATTAAATCTGTTGAAAACATAGAATAATTATTCTATGTTTTCAACAAATAATTTCACAATATATGAGAAAGGAAGGCATATTGTAACACGCAAACAACCTATAACACAGTGAATTTATTGGGTTAGTCATAACATAGGTCAGCAGATATCAATGCATTAAGCTATAGTTAAATGTATGACCGAAATTAAAACTAAAGTCAAAATTACTTATGTAACAATCTATATATTGTTGTATCTATTAATTAAAGGCATATTATGCCCATATCAAAAAAAATCCAGGATTTTATGCAACAATCTTCATGGATACGAAAAATGTTTGAACAGGGAACATTACTTAAAAACAGACATGGCGTGGAAAATGTTTTTGATTTTAGTCTTGGGAATCCTAATATTAAACCACCGGAAAGCTTTTCAAAAACATTAAAACTTATTGCATCTGACAATTGCTCCCACAGTTACATGCCAAATAACGGATTTATACATGTAAGAAAAGCTGTTTCCGATTATTTAGAGAAAGAGCAGGGGGTTCATCTTACAGCAAATGATATTATTATGACATGCGGTGCTGCAGGCGGATTAAATGTAATTTTAAAAACAATATTAAACCCGGAAGAAGAGGTAATAACTCCAGCACCTTATTTTGTTGAATATAATTTTTATGTGGACAATCACGGCGGAGTATTAAAAACAGTTAATACAAAACCAGATTTTACCTTGGATAACAAAGCAATAGAAAAAGCTATAACAAAAAAAACAAAAGCTGTTTTAATAAATTTTCCAAATAACCCAACAGGCCGGATTTACTCTAAAGAATCATTAAATGAACTATGCTCAATTCTCAGAAAAAAAAGCCTTGAAATGGAAAACACAATTTTTTTGATTTCAGATGAACCATACAGAAAAATTGTATACGACAATTATAAAGTTCCAAGTATTTTTAACAGCTACGAAGAGAGCATACTGACTACTTCATATTCAAAAGATATATCAATCCCCGGCGAACGAATAGGCTTTATTGCAGTAAATTCTGCATCAAAAGATAATAGCGATCTTATATCCGGCATGACTTTAGCCAACAGAATACTTGGTTTTGTTAATGCACCTGCTCTTATGCAGCTGGTTCTACCATATATACAAGGACATACTTCAAACATAAGTATTTATGCAAAAAACAGAGATATTTTATGTCAGGGACTTGCCAAAATTGGCTATGAATTTATAAAGCCTGAAGGAGCTTTTTATCTGTTTGTTAAATCTCCGGTACAAGATGACACAAAGTTTGTAAATGAACTGCAAAAAGAACTTATTTTAACAGTTCCTGGAACAGGCTTTGGGTGTTCCGGATATTTCAGAATTGCATTCTGTGTTGATGAAAAAGTTATTACAGGTGCCCTGAACGGCTTTAAACGTACTTTTGATAAATTTAAATAACTTATAAGTTTCAATAACCTTATAAGTTTAATCAAATATTATAAATATTGTTACAGGAGAAAATTAAATGAGTGAACATAATGATGTCAGCATCAAAAAAACAGAATACAGCAAAGACAGGACAAAAGCTGAAAAACCAATTAAAATAATGGATTTGACCCTGCGTGACGGTCATCAATCTTTATTTGCAACAAGAGGACGTACCGAAGATATGATTCCTGTTGCCGAAATGATGGATGAAGTCGGCTTCTGGGCAACTGAAACATGGGGGGGAGCTACATTTGATACCATGCATCGTTTTTTAAATGAAGATCCATGGGAACGGATAAGAACTCTTAAAAGATATTTTAAAAAAACACCCTTCTCAATGCTCCTGAGAGCTCAAAATTTAGTAGGCTACAGGAATTATGCAGATGATCTTGCCAAAGCTTTTGTAGAACGTGCTGTAGAAAACGGTATGGATGTTTTCAGAACATTTGACGCATTAAATGATTATAGAAATTTTGAAACAGTTGTACCTGTAATAAAAGAGAGCGGAACACACTTTCAGGGATGTATATGTTATACCCTTACCGAACCAAGATTAGGCGGAGATGTATATAATCTGGATTATTTTGTGAAAAAAGCAAAAGAACTTGATGCCATGGGAGCCGACAGTATCTGCTTAAAAGATATGGCAGGTCTGATGGCACCATATGATGCCTTTAATATAATTACAGCTATTAAAAAAGAGGTGTCTGCTCCATTACATCTCCACACCCATTTTACATCCGGTATGGCAGCTATGACCCATTTAAAAGCAATAGAGGCAGGAGTTGAAATATTAGATACATGTATGGCTCCATATGCATACAGAACATCACACCCTGCAATTGAACCATTGGTCATGAGTCTTCTCGGAACAAATAAAGACACAGGTTTTGATATAAAACTGCTTGCAAGTATCAATGAAATACTTGAAAAAGAGATACTGCCAAAATACAGACACCTGTTAGATGATACTAAGGTTTCTATTATAGATATTAACGTATTATTGCATCAGACACCCGGTGGAATGCTGTCAAATCTCGTTAATCAGCTAAGAGAAATGGATGCTTTAGACAAAATAGATGAAGTTTATGCTGAACTTCCAAAGGTTAGAAAAGATCTCGGTCAAATTCCTCTTGTTACCCCCACAAGTCAGATCGTTGGAATTCAAACTGTAAACAACGTACTCTTTGATGATGAAAATGAAAGATACAAAATGATCACAGGTCAGGTAAAAGATCTATGCTATGGTCTGTACGGGAAAACCGCTGTCCCTATAAATTCTGAACTTCAAAAAAAGGCATTAAAAGGTTATCCAAAAGGAGAAGTTCCCATAACCTGCAGACCTGCTGAAGTACTTGATCCTGAATTACCAAAAGCTAAAGAAGAGATAAAAGGTCTTGCCGTTGACATTGATGATGAAATTCTTTATGCCATGTTTCCTGTAACAGGGAAAAAATTTCTTAAATGGAAATATGGAAAAGAAGAAGCACCTGAATCAGTTAAAGCCAGATCATTAGATCAGGCTTTAACTGAACAAAAGCTCATAGAAAAAGTCAGAGCAGGTAAACTCGTTGACAAACCTGAAAAAGATGTTCCTGAAAAAAGTGATGCGGCAAGAACATTTAAAGTTTTTGTTGATGATGATTATTTTGATATAGGAGTGGAAGAAGTTGGAGGTTCACCTGTTGTAAGTTATATCCAGCAGCCTCAAATCCCTGTTGCAGCATCACCTGCACCAGTGGCATCAGCTCCAGCACCAGCACCTGCTCCAGCACCTACACCAGCACCTGCTCCAACAGCAACTCCAGCACCTGCTCCAACAGCAACTCCAGCAGCTGCACCGGCAGACGGCACAGGAGTTAAAGCTCCCATGCCCGG
Organism: Desulfobacteraceae bacterium; assembly: GCA_030642545.1. Classification (GTDB taxonomy): domain Bacteria; phylum Desulfobacterota; class Desulfobacteria; order Desulfobacterales; family DAOWNP01; genus DAOWNP01. Next base: position 10,121 of record DAOWNP010000050.1, read on the forward strand.
TATGATAATTGAGTATACTAAAAAAATAGGGGATACTATAGAAAAAGGAGACACAGCTGTTCTGCTTGAAGCTATGAAAATGGAAAATGCTCTTGTTGCTCCTGTTAGTGGTAAAATAGTAGCTATTAATTATAAAAGTGGAGATTCTGTTGCAAAAGATGATGTTCTTTGTGTTATCGGATAAAAAATCGACAGGCCGTTACAAAACGCCAATTTATCCAATTTCTGCGTTGGAAAATTGATTTTGATCATCGGAATACAACGGCGTATGCCTGTAGTCAAAATATTTTTCCGCCTTGAACTTGAAGAAATTTTAATGAAGTAACAGCCTGTCGGAATAAATTCTTCCTGAATTTAATCTTGCAAAAAAAGAGAAAAGAATATATATTAAAATTTATTCTTTTCTCTGTAAAAAATTATTCTTAATTTTTATATAAAGCCTTTTTAAATACTGTTTTTTTTTCACTATATTACAAAGCATAAACTATGATTTATGTTATAGACAAACCAACTCTCATCCTTATGAAAATGTTCATCAGAGCATGGATATTCTTCAAAAATATTAAATTTTTATAAATAATAATCATGAATAATAATAAAAAAAAAATTTTATGTGTTGATGATGACCCCACTACACTGATTTTCTATACAAAATATTTATCTGAAGAGTACCAGCTTATTACCTGCGATTCAGGTGAAAAAGGATATACTGC
>DAOWNP010000296.1 GCA_030642545.1 Desulfobacteraceae bacterium
ATTCCATCTGCTTTTGAGTTTTCAGATCGAACAAATCTAACCCCAATCTATATGCCTATTTGTGGAAGTTATTTCATCCACATTCCTTATTTTAAGAAATACGAGTAAATTTATTTTTTTACAGGTAGATAATGAAACAATACAATACCTCAGAGGTAGACAGGCGAAGAAATTTTGGGATTATTAGTCATCCTGATGCAGGAAAAACCACTTTAACTGAAAAACTGCTTCTTTTTGGTGGAGCAATTCAGCTTGCAGGAGCTGTAAAAGCAAAAAAAGCTGACCGGCACGCAACAAGCGACTGGATGTCCATAGAAAAGGAACGTGGTATTTCTGTAACCACTTCTGTAATGAAATTTACTTACAAAAATTTTGAAATAAACCTATTGGATACTCCCGGGCATCAGGATTTTTCTGAAGACACATACAGAGTTCTTACAGCAGTAGATAGTGCCTTGATGGTTATAGATAGTGCAAAAGGCGTGGAAAATCAGACTAAAAAACTTATGGAAGTCTGCCGGATGAGAAATACTCCTATAATAACCTTTATCAATAAGCTTGATAGAGAAGGTCTTGATCCCTTTGATATTTTAGATGATATTGAAGAAAAGCTTCAGATAGAAACTGTACCGCTATCATGGCCTATTGGTATGGGAAAAAGATTTAAAGGAGTATACAATCTGTATGATAAATCTCTAAATCTTTTTACAGCCGGAAGTCATGGAGATGATGATAATATAAAAATAAAAGATTTAAATGATCCAAAGCTTGATCTGTATCTAAAAAGCCAGGCAGATGAATTGCGTGAGGATATAGAGCTTATAGAGGGTGCTGTTGCAACTTTAGATAAAAAACATTATTTACAGGGGACCCAGACCCCTGTTTTTTTTGGAAGTGCTGTTAATAATTTTGGAGTAAAAGAACTTTTAGAAGCTTTTGTAAAAATGGCTCCAGCTCCTGTTTCCCGAAAAACTTTTACAAGATATGTCTCTCCATATGAAAAATCGTTTTCAGGGTTTGTTTTTAAAATACAGGCAAATATGAACCCGGCTCACAGAGACAGAATAGCTTTTTTTCGAATCTGTTCTGGTAAATTTACCCGTGGTATGAAAGTTTTTCAACATCGAACAGGCAAGGTTGTAACTTTTGGCAATGCTACAATATTTATGGCAAAAGAGCGGGCTAATGTTGAAGAAGCATACCCAGGTGATGTTATAGGTATATATAATCATGGCACTATAAAAATAGGAGATACTTTTACAGATAAAGAGCCTCTCAAATTTATGGGTATTCCTAATTTTGCTCCGGAACATTTCAGAAGAATAATATTAAAAAACCCATTAAAACAGAAACAACTTCAAAAAGGTTTAATTCAGTTGTCAGAAGAGGGTGCAGTGCAGGTTTTTAAACTTTTAAACGGTTTTGACATTATACTTGGTGCAGTAGGCGTTTTACAGTTTGAAGTAACAATAGCAAGACTCAAAGCAGAATATGGAGTAGATGCTGTATATGAACATGTTGATCTTTCTGTTGCAAGGTGGGTTGCATGTTCTGATAAAAAAAAATTTGATGAATTTTGCAAATCAAATCAATCAAATATAGCAATTGATTCTGAAAATAGAACAACATTTCTTACAACAAGTACATGGCAGCTTGATTTTTGTCAGAAGCAATGGAAGGATATAGAATTTCATAAATCTTGTGAATAGCTCATATATGATCTTATAATGTTTGATTTAAAAAAAGAGATATTAAAAGAATTAACTAATCTTGAAAAAAAACCGTGTTCGAGAGAGATGCTGGTATCTTGGGCAGAAGAGTTTCTTGCTTATAAAAAAGCAAAAAATTTTACAGGTTTTTTAAAAAAACCACAAACCATGCTAACTGCTACAATTGATGATGGTTTGGGAATGGGTATAGAGCTTATCTCCCTATATGCCAAAGTAGCCGGAATAGATGTTATAAAACTTGGTATAATGCTTTCAGCAGAAGAAATAATAGATGGTTGTAACAGATACAAGCCTGATTATTTAGGGTTAACTGTACTTCAATTTGACACACAAGATGATCTGATCAAAATTTCAAAAAATATAGATAAAAACATAAAAATTATAGCAGGAGGTCCTGTTTTTAACCTGAATACAAATTTTATAAAAGAATCAGGAATAGATTATGTTGCTAAAAACGCTCCTGATTTTTTGCGGCTTATTATAAAAATTTCAGATGATTTTATATAGAGTTTTATATTTTATTGAATTCGTCATTTTTTTTTGCAGTTAAGAAAATTTTATGTTATCTAATAATTATACAGCATCTCTTTCACTTTTGGGTATTAATATCGTAATAGATGGAATGTTTTCCATCTATTATAACTGTTGAACAAAACCGCTACGCGGAAGTAAGACTGAGCAACACAGCAAAGAATTAAAATTACAGCAAATCTAAAAATATCTTTTAAATTTTTTTTTAATGATTCATCATCTTCTGAATATTAATCTTTAATGTTCAGGAGGAAGAGATGACCAAACTTAGAAAAGCATTTGAAAATTATCTCATTTTACGAAGATTTTCGCCAAAAACAAATGAAGCATACATCCTTGCAGTAAAAGGGCTTGCAAACTATCACAAACTTAGTCCTGATAAATTATCAGATCAACAGGTTTAAGAGTATTTTCGATATCTGATAGAAGACCGCAAATATGCCTGGAGTAGTTGTAATGTTACTTTTTGCGGTGTAAAATGCTTTTATGATAATGTTCTAAAAAGAGAGACAAAAGCTATAATTCCGCCAAGGCCAAGGCAAAAAACATTACCAACAGTTTTAGATCAAAAGGATGTTAAAAAATTATTGGCTTCATGTACCAGTCTTAAGCACAAAGCACTGCTTTTTACAGTGTATAGTGCTGGTTTAAGAGTCAGTGAGGTTGTTACACTTAAACCGGTACATATTGAAAGATCCCGTAAAATGATACGAATAGATCAGGGAAAGGGAAGAAAAGACAGATATACCGTTTTATCAGATACACTTTTAAAAGAGCTGGGAAATTATTGGCGAAACTATCGTCCTGAAGAATGGCTTTTCTTTGGCAAGGATAAAGATAAACATATGCCTGTAGGTACAGCCCAAAAAATATATTACAATGCAAAGAAAAAAGCTGGAATTACAAAAGGCAGAGGCATCCATACACTGCGCCATTATGTAGAGTCAAATATAATGGGGAGTGTGACTTGACAAGCGTACTGTTTCCGGTTGATTCATCTCAAGACACTCCCCATAATAATTTCTACGAGCTACACAAAGAGTTCAGCCATTTCATCAAGTTGCCATCTTCTTCCCACTTCGGAACCGTCTCAGGTACTAGATTTACATAGGCTTTCTCAATTGCTTTTCGTTTCATTTCACTATCGGCTCTGGCATAAACTTCCGTAGTGG